>CAZCWA010000122.1:0-12131 GCA_964502265.1 uncultured Myxococcaceae bacterium
GGAGGGGACACCGGATCGGCCGCCGGCTCCGGTCGCGGCGGGGCTTCTGGCGGCGGGGGCAGTTGCAGGGTGATGATCTGCGGCGAGGGCATCGCTGCAGTCGCCGCGGCGGGCAGCGCATCCGGTGTCTGGCCGCGACGCGCCGGGAACGCCAGGGTCTCCACCGACACCCGCGCCGGTGCACCCAGCCCGCGAAGCCGGAGCGCCACCAGTTCCTGAAGGCGCGCCGGGAAGTCCTTCGGGAGGGCGGCGTCCACCGCCACATGCGCACGCAGGCTCCGCAGCGCCGGCCGCATCTCCTCTCGCGCGGTCAGCACCGGCAACGCGTCCGGCGGGGCCTCCAGCTCCACCTGGGCGGACACCGACAGCAGCACGCACTGCTCGGGGCAAAGCGTGCGGAGGAGGTCCTGCGCTTCGGCGCGGGCCCGCTCCTCGGAGGCGGCGCGGTGGGCTTCGAGCGGATCGGCGGCACCGGCCGCGCCGGCCGACAGAAGGAGGAGTGATACGAGGCAGGATCGCATGCTCACTCCACCCGGATGACCACGCGCCGGTTGGCGGCGCGGCGGTCCTCGATGGGGCCGTCTGTAATCGCCGGACGGGTGTCGGCGTAGCTCTCCGCCGCCAGCCGCCCGCGCGGGATGCCCGCCCTTTCCAGTGCGTGCACCACCGAGAGCGCGCGCCCCGCGGAGAGCTCCCAGTTCGAGGCGTGGCGGGCGTTCTGGATGGGGACGTCGTCGGTATGTCCCTCGACGGTGATCGTCCGCCGGGTCATCGGGGCGAGCCTCGTCGCCACCCGCTCCAGCCATGCCACCGCGTCCGGCCGCAGCGCGTCCGATCCGGGATCGAACAGCAGCGCGTCCCCGAGAACGATCCCCACGCCCCGCGCGTCCTCGACCGTGCGCGCGCCGCCCAGCGCCTCTTCGGCGATCAGCGCGTCCAGTTCGGTCCTCAGCGTCCCCAGCGAATCTTCCCTGCCGCCGCCGAAGGCCTCCGCCGCGCGCTCCAGGAGGTTGGAACGGGTGGTGGCCCCCGCCAGCGCGACCACGAAGAAGGCGATCAGCAGGGTGAGCAGGTCCGCGTAGCTGATGAGCCAGAGGTCCTCGTCTTCCTGCTCCGGCGCGGTGGCGAACGGATCCCTCACGGTCGATCCTCCAGGGCCAGGGCCAACGACTCCTCCGGATCTCCGGACGCGGACTCGAACAGCGCGCGCAGGTCCGCCAGGGGCCGGCCCTCCGAGACCAGCACCAGCGCGCGCGACAGCAACCGGGCCTCCTCCAGGAGCACCGTGTTCCAGGTCTGCAGCCGCCTCGCCAGCGGCTGGTACACCGCGTTGGCCAGCACCAGCCCGTACAGCGTGCAGAGCAGTGCCAGTGCCAGCGACGGTCCGATCTGGGCGTAGTCGTCCAGCGCGCGCAGGAGCTTCACCAGCCCGAGGACCGTCCCCACCAACCCCATGGCCGGCGCCGCCCGCGCCAGCGCCCCGAGGACGGTCTCGCTTCGCCGCACCGAGCTGGACAGGCAGTGCGCCGCGGTGGCGGCGGTCTGCTCCAGGGCTGCCGGCCCGTACTGCTTGACCAGCAGCGGCGCGAGCTGGCGCACCAATTCGTGCTCCGCCCGGTCCGCCACCTCCAGCGCAACCGCGGGCCGCCGCGCGCGCACCTCGGCGGCGAAGGCGGAGAGCTCGTCGAACAGAAGCTGACGGGAGCGCGTGGCGGAGAAGCGCATGGCGCGCGAGAGGTGGCGGAAGGTGGCCGCGAGCTGCTCCACCGGCCAGGCGATCAGCGCCGCGCACCACGGCCCGAACACCAGGAGCAGGAGCGCCGGCGTGTGGAACACCCCCATCAGCGGCGCGGTGTCGTGCGCGGTCGCCGTGTACCAGAACAGCGCCCCCAGGCCCAAAAGCCCGATCACCACGTTCATGGCCCGCCCTCCAGCTCCACGCCGCGGAGCGCCTCGGCGACCTCCACGTCTCCCGGCGACAGCTCCAGCGCCTTGCGCCAAGCCACCTTCGCCGCTTCCGGTTGCCCGGCCCGTCGATGCAGCGAGCCCTTGAGCGCCCACAGCCGATCGTCTTCCGGGTGCCTGCGCAGGAGGTCCTCCAGCATCACCAGGCCCAGCTCCACCCGCCCGGTGCGGCCCAGCTCCTTCACCTGGTCCATCGTCAGCAGGTAGTGCTGCACCCGTGCTTCGGTGGCCGCATCCACCCCGCCCAGCGCCGGAGGCTTGCGTCCCGGCTCCGAAAGCGGAACCGACAGCGCGTAGGGGCCGTTGTGCACCGGCACCTCGGCCTCGAACACCCGCCCGTCCTCCGCCATCCTCACCGTGGCGCGCTCTGCCCGGCCGGTGGACGCCGCGGCGCGCATCTCCGGCGGGATGTACAGCGACGCCGGCTGCCGCGCGGCCTCGCCGTGCTGACAGCCCCACGTCCCGAGCGCAACCAGGGCGAGCGCCGCGCCCCTTTGCGGTCCCCGGATCGAACTCACCATGAGATTCCCGCCCCCGCCTGTGGCGTGATGCCGCCCACGTTCGACCCGCCACCCGCGAACTCGAAGGGGTGGATCCACGACACGCTGGCCTGGAGCATCAGCCGCTGCCCGAGCAACAGCTCTGCGCTGAAGGTCCCCATCCCGGTATTGCCCCCGCCGCCGGTGAGAAAGCCTCCCGCGCCCAGCCCCAGGAAGAGCTGCGGCCCGTACACGTTCAGCGCGTTGACCCGCCGATGCAGGGAGGCCTGCAGCACCGCTCCGGCGAGCCGGCTGCTGTGGATGAAGCCGCCCAGGTTCAGCCCCGCACGGAAGTCCCGGTACCGGCCGAAGGACTCGTAGATGCGGTAGCTGGCGAAGCCCCCCATCACCGGGCCTTCCTCGCCCTCGCTGGGCACGAGCATTCCTCCAAAGCTCACCCCGTGACCGAACGACGGCCGTCCATCCAGCCGGTCTTCGAGTTCCTTGCGGCGCTGGGCGCGGGTGGCGGTGGCATCCGCGCCCCGGTAGAGCAGGGCGGTGCCCGCGTCGTATCGGTAGCCTTCGGCGAAGAGCACCTGCGCGTCGGCGAGCCGGGTCACCTCGACATCGAGGGCGAGTCCGTCCGGCTGCTGGCGCAGGGTGAGCACGCCCCGGAGCACCGCCTTCGCCCCGTACCCCTCCGCCAGCGTTGCCAGATCGCTCCTCCGGGTCAGCCCCTGCCGCGCCGTCCACGCAGCACCCTCCACGTCCACCCGCGTGGTGCGGCACTCGAGGCAGCGCACCACCCGCACCGCGTGGGTCCGCTGCAGCGCCGCGATCAGCCTCGTTTCCAGAAGCGCCGCGTAGCGCGGGTTCACGTTGGGCGAGACTTCGATGCCCTCGATGACCAGGGGCGAGAGCTGCGCGGTGCCCAGCGCCGCCAGGTCCCCCGCCAGATCGTCGAGCATCTCCTCCACCACCTCCGAGGCGTTCACCGACTGGCCCGGGGTGGCGAGGATCCGCTCGTCGATCTGGCCCGGCGCAGCCTGCAGCGGCACGCGCGTCTCGCTCTCGGCGCGGACGAAGTTCGATCGCTTCGCCGGCGGCATCGCTTCCTGCGCCAGGGCCGAAACGCCCATCAGCAGCGCCGCGAGCACGCAGCTCCTCTCAATGGACATCGACACTCTCCTCGCCGCCGAACCAGGACCGAAGCCCGCCCTCCCCGGTGGGAATTGCGAACAGGGGACCCGCAGGCCGTGGCCAGTGCACCTTCACCGGAGCGGGCGTGGGGAGCTCCGGCCAGCGCGCCAGCAGGACCGTCCCCACCGCACGCACCGGCCGCTCGTCCCGGGTCCTGCCGGTGAGCAGTGCCCGAACGACCTCCAGCTCGCGACGAGCCGGCGCTCCGGCGACGAACGCCAGCCGCGCCTCGAGATCCCGCAGCATGCCCGTCCGGTCTCCGCCGTTCGCCGCGTCGACCAGCACCAGCCTCCGCAGCAGGTCCAGGGTCCAGCGATCCCGCGCCCGCCGCTCGTGCGCGCGAGGGAAGCGCTCGCCGTCCTCGTCGAGCAGGCTCACCAGCAGCGTCTCGAGCCGCGCCGCATCGCGCGTCCGGAACGCGTTCTCCGCCGCCAGCGCATCCGCCGCGAGGTCATCGCCCGTCCGCCGGATCCTGCCCTCCGCCTCCTCCGCCAGCTTCAGCCGCCCGAGCTCCAGCGCCGCCCGGCCCAGATCCACCAGCCACTCGCGCTGCTCGTGGCCGGTCAGTCCCACCCGCGCGGCATCGAGCCCATCGGGTGATCCGGTGTGCAGCATCAGCGCCCGCGCCCACGCCCGGTGCGACCCGTCCCAATGGCTGGAGGTCCCCGCCACGAGCGCTGCCTGCGCCGCCTCCGCCCGGCCCGCCTTCGCCAGTGCGGCCACCCGGCACAGGGTCAACGCGCCGTCTCCTCCTTCGGGCATCGCCGCCTCCGCCAGCGCCACCGCACGCTCGGGCATCCCATCCGCGAGCGCTCGGACGCAGCCGTGAAGGGCCAGGGCAGGGCGAAGGGGCGGCGCCGCGGCGAGGATTCGCTCCACCGACGGCGGGGCAGGATCGACAAATCCCGACAGGGCCTCCGCCCACGGTCGAAGCGGGGGCTCGAGCTGCTCGTGCCGCACCGCCGCCATGGCTGCGCGTGCCCCCTCCACGTCCCCGGCCTCGTGCAGCGCGCCCGCCCGGATCCAGGCCCAGTGCGATGCGAGAACGGGCGCCCGCGCACTCAGAGCCTCCACCCATTCCGCCGTGGGGAGGGGAGGCGGCCGGACCTGGGTGGGGAGGACACAGGCTTCGGGCAGTGGCGCGTGGCGAAGCCGCTCGTCCGGCCAGCGCTCCCCATCGTTCGGCCAGATGAGCAGCGGACCCTCCTCCGCCTCGCGCGTGGGATCGGTGCGCCGGAAGAAGTCCGGATCGCGGAGGTCCTTCTCGAGCGCCGCGGGCCTGCGCGCCCACTCCAGGCGATTCGCTTCGCGCAGCAAACGGTCCTCGTCACCCTGCATTGGGCCCGGATCCCGGCAGAGGGCCACCGCGAGCAGATCCGAGAAGAGGCCGCGGTGCGGCAGCGATGCGTTCGCGGGCTCCTCCCCCTCCAGCAGGTCGCGAAGTCCGGCCAGGTCGCGCGACCAGAAGGCCTGGGCGAGGGGGTTGGGACGCGCCGCGGCCTGCGCCGGTACGGGGTGGGCCACGAGCAGTGCGGTGGCGAGGAGCGCACCCATCAGAACCGCACCCCCGCCGCCACCGAGGGCAGCACCCCGAGGTTGAACGCGCGTCGCCGGCCCCGCTCCCAGGTGGCGAGCGCCGCCACGTCCACCAGTGCGAACAGTCTGGGCCCCGTGCGGAGCAGCAACCCGGGCGATGCGGAAAGCGCCGGCCCGGCACCTGCGCGCGTGAACAGAGCGCCTGCGTGCACCGCACCGGTGAGGTCGAAGTGAATGAGCCGTCCGCCCGCCAGCAGCTTCCCGTAGCCGAAGGCGTACCGATAGCCGCCCAGGACGAGCGCGCGCGGCAGCGGCGCGTCCAACTCCAGCCCGGTCTGCGCCATGACCTCCCTTGCTGAGGCCGAGATCTGGCTGAACAACCAGCCGGCGCGCAGCTCCAGGCCATGATCCTCGGCGATGAACCAGCTCGCGGTGGCCGCGAGGCCGGGGCTCAGGTGGTAGTCCGCGCGATCCAGCAGGGCCGGCCCGGCGGTGAGGAACACGTGCCCCTGCTTGAGCAGGAGCCGATTCTCCACCCGCACCTCGCCCGCCTGCGCCACCAGGCAGAACAACAGCACTCCCAGTGCCACCGCCCACCGCGTCAAGGCGACACCTCGCGCGTGCAGCCCACGGACCTGCTCCACCGCGGTCCGAGCGCGCCGTGCTCTCCTCGCACGGTGCGGTCGCAGTGGCCGCCGCATACCTCCACCCTCCAGGTCAGCTCGCGCGGCGGGGTGAGCGGTCCGATTCGGGCCCGCTCCCGAGGCGGTCCCCCCACCGAGAGGTAGGGATCGCCCACCTCTTCCAGGGAGACGGCGGAACCGTCCACCGGGACCGAGCCGGCGGAGAGCGCCGAAGAGTGATCGCAGACCTTCACTGCGTGCGCCCGGGCTCGGACGTCGGCGGGGAGCAGGTCCACCCGCTCCAGTGGCTCCTCGCTCCAGGGAGGGAGGCGGGCGTCGAGTCCGTCGCGAATCGCCGGGAGCAGCGCGGGATCCCGCGCCCAGGTCCATGGGTGCAGGATCTCGAGGTCGAGCTGAGCCTCCACCGCCGGAAGGACCACGCCCCACAACACCGGGGCCTGGCCGTTGGAGAGGGGCTGGCGCAGGGCCTTGAGGTCCGCCGCCAGGCCCGAGGAGAGGGGGACGTCGAGGTTGTTCACATAAAGCACCACCGGTCGCACCTCGTGGCCCGGCAGCTCTGCGACCGCTCGCTCCAGCTCTTCACGCAAGGATTCCGGCAGTCGTCGATCGCGCGTCTGCTCGCATCCGGGGGTGAGCACGACCGGCGGGACCATCAGCGCGTTCCGCACCGGTTCGGTGGCCGCCTCGCGGTGGACGTCACGCAGGGCGGCGATCACCTCGGCGCAGCTCTCCTCGTCACGGATCGAGAGGTCCACCACCACGGCCAGCACGACCGGCTCGAAGCGGGTCTGCACCACGCGCCGCTGGTCGAGCCACTCGAGCGCCGGAGGGTTCGGCTCCACGAAGTCTCCTCCGCACGACAGCAGCACCGCCGCCGCCAGCCATCCGAGGGCCGAAATTCTCGGATGGGTCGGGAACACGGCGGCGAGGGTTTGCCATCCACTGGAGCGATTCAACGGGGGGCCGGTGAAAGGTTCCGCCGGCGTCGCCCAGCGCACGGAGCGACCTGTTCGCCATCACGCATTCATCCCTCAGAACAGGTGGGCCCCCACACGCAGCGACACCGAGGGCACCCGGCCGTAGCGAAGGATGTTCGTCTCCACCCGGTGGCGTTCGTTCTCGCCGAACAGCTCCACCGGGGTCTGCTCGCCGCCATCCCAGTTGGCGAAGAGCCCGGTGGCTGTGTGGATGCTCAACCTGCCGCCGGCGGTGAGTCGCGCGAACGCCGCGCCCCAGCGCCACTCCCAGCCGACCCGGGCGCCCACCGCCGCCACCGTGATGCGGGCCTCGAGATCGGAGAGCTCGGCGCCGAGCCGCCTCGGGCTGGGCTTGCCGCTCGCGAACACCTGCATCATCCGCCGGGGCTCGCCGGTGATGGTGAGCTGGACGTGTGACCACTCGGCCTCCACCACCAGGCCCCGTCCCCGGAGCGGCCGATAACCGAAGCTGGCGCTGAGCACCCGCGAACCCTTGCCGTCGTCCGCGATGATCTCCGCTTCCTCCCGGGACCACAGCTCCGCCCGCTGGCCGGCGTCGCTGATGGCCGAGCGGAACGCCGCCGGTACCCGGCCGCTTCCGAGCGACAGGTGAAAGCGCCCGGGCAGGTCGACTTGCAGCTCCGCCAGCGCCGACAGCGGGAGATCCGATCCGAAGGAGATGCCCAGCCCGAAGGCCTGCTCGTCCTCGGCGCGCGCGGCGGAGGGCAGCAGGGTCAGGGCCAGCACCAGCACCCGCCATCTCGCGAACGGCATGGGATCTCCAGGGACGTGCCGGCCGCAGCGGCAGACTCGCGCGAGGGCCACACTGGTGCATCCGGCGCTCTCGCGGTAGGCGCGCGCCGGAGATCGGGGTCACCCGCGGGCAGTCCAGGGCGCCAATCGTCGGAGGGAAGACAAGAAGTATTGCCTTCAGCGCCCCGACGCCTCGGTGATCCGCGCCATCATCGCCGCGGCCCTGCGCGTCTCCATGTCGGAGAGGAGCTGCGTGGTGGGCTTTGCGATCCGGTAGGACCAGTTGGCGTCGTTCATCGAGCCGGGGAGGTTGATCCGCTCCAGCGTGCCCAGCACGTCCTGCCACGGCAGCACCACCAGCTCGCTCGCCGCGTTCTCGCACGCGGCCAGCAGCGCCTGGTGCACCGGCGGGGTCATGACCTGCTCCGTGCGCGGGACGGCGGCGAGCTCCGGCCAGGCCTTCGCGGCCTCTTCGCGTTCGTGGTGCGGCAGCGCCTCCCACCACTCGCGCAGGGTGTCGGTGTCGTGCGTGCCGGTGGTTGCCAGCGAGACCGGGCTGAACTGCCTGGGGTCCCGGTACACGTGCATGTCCTTCTCCCAGCGCAGCACCTTGTAGCCAGGCAGCCCGAGCTGACCGAGCGTCTCGCGGACCCAGTCCGGAATCACGCCCAGGTCCTCGGCGATGATCCCCGCGTCCTTGGAGAGCAGCCGGAAGTTGCGCTCGCCCAGCGCGCGGTGCTTCGACGCATCCTCCGGAATGAAGCGCCCGGTGGGCGTCTTCTCGTCGCGGATCCACTGCCGGAAGTACCCCACCGCGTGATCCACCCGCCGCACGTCGTAATAGGACGCCGCCTTCTTCGCGCGGAACCGCAGCCACGCGTGGTCGTCCCGCTCCATCGCCTCGAAGTCGAAGTAGGGCAGGCCCCAGTCCTGACCGGTCTCGCTGAAGTCGTCCGGGGGCACGCCCAGCCGCGCGTCGCGGCGCAGGATCCCCGGGTTCGCCCAGCAGTCCGCGCTGTCCTGGCCGATGATGAAGGGCTCGTCGCCGCACAAGAGGATGCCGCGCGAACGCGCGTCCTCGTGCACCTGCTGCCACTGCGTCTCCGCCACCCACTGCAGGAAGCTGCGGAAGCGGATCTCCCGCTCCAACTCACGCCTCGCCGCCTCGAGCGCCTCCGGCTTGCGAGCGCGAAGGTCCTCTGGCCAGTCCCACCACGCGCGGTTCTGCTCCCTGTCGCTCAGCGCGGCGAAGAGCGCGTAGGTGTCCAGCCACCCCTTCTGCGCCTCGCACCACGACTTGAAGGCCTGTGCGCGCTCGGTGCCCTTGGCCCAGTGCTCCGAATCGAAGGTGTCGAACGTCCGCCGCAGCGCCGCGCCCTTCACCGGGAACACGAGGTCGTAGCGGATGCGCTGCGCCGCGCGGGCCTCCTGCAGCCTCGCCTTGTCCTCGTCCGAGAGCGCGTCGAAGCCGCCGGACTGCGTGAACTCTGGCACCGAGGGGAGGTGGATGAAGAGCGGGTTGAGGCCGAAGGCGCTGCGGGTCGCGTACGGGCTGGGGTCGCCGGGCGCGGTGGGCAGAAGCGGCAGCACCATCAGCAGGCGCTGCTTCGCGGCCTGCATCCAATCGAAGAGGCCGGGCATGGCGCCGAAGTCGCCGATGCCGAAGTCGTCGTCGGAGCGGAAGGAGAAGACGGGGAGGAGGATGCCGGAGAGTCGCCGCGTGCCAGTGGGCATGTCCCGGGCAATGTGCACAACCCCATGCCTGCCTGCCAGCTTCTTTCCCCACTCGCCGCGCCCTGCTGCCGGGCGTCCGCCTCCGATGACGCGCAGTTGACGGGCCCGGCACCGATTCGTCACTTATGGACCGCCGTGACGATGCCGCAGCGACTGCCGACAGAGTTCTACGACCGCCCCGCGCTGAAGGTCGCGCGGGACCTCCTGGGCCAGGTGCTCGTGCTCTCCGAAGGGGGCCGCACCCTCCGGGGCCGCATCGTGGAGACCGAGGCCTACGTGGGCGAACACGACCTCGCCTGTCACGCAGCGAAGGGACGCACCGCGCGCACCGACGTGCTCTACGGGCCGCCGGGCATCTCGTACGTCTACCTCATCTACGGCATGTACCACCTCTTCAACGTGGTCACGCTCGCCGAGGGCACCGCCGCCGCCGTGCTGGTGCGCGGGCTCGAGCCGCTGGAGGGCTTCGACGAGAACGCGCGCACCGACGGCCCGGGCAAGCTCTGCCGCGCGATGGGGATCACCCTGCGCCACAACCGGCGGGACCTCGTGGGCTCGGACTCGCTGTGGCTGGAGGAGGGGCGCCCTGTCGCCTCGTCGAAAGTAATGCGCGGGCCCCGGATCGGCGTGGACTACGCGGGCGAGTGGGCGGCGAAGCCCTACCGGCTCTGGGTGAAGGACAACCCTCACGTCTCGCGAACGCCGCGCGTGAAGTCCGCTTGACCGCACGCAGGCCGCGGGGTTGCCTGCCGCCGCCATGGACGACGATCGCGCGCTGGCGGAGCGTGCTCGAACCGGAGACATGAACGCGTTCGAGACGCTGGTCGAGCGCCACTCCGACCACGTCTATGGCCTCGCCTTCCGGATGCTGCGCTCGGAGGCGGACGCGGCCGAGGTCACCCAGGACACCTTCCTCTCCGCCTTCCAGTCGCTGGGCGAGTACCGAGGCGACGCGGCCTTCGGCTCGTGGCTCTACCGGATCGCGGCCAACTCGGCGCTGAGCCGGCTGCGAAGGCGCAAGGTGGCCGAGGACGCGGAGGGCGAGCTGATGCGGCCTGCGCTCACCGAGCCGGGCAACCTGATGCGGGCGCCCAGGCCCGAGTGGGCGCGCGGCGCGGACGAGCTGGTGCTGGACGCGGAACTCCGGGAGGCGATCCGCCGAGCGGCCGACGCCCTGCCCGAGCTGTACCGCCAGGCCTTCCTCTTGAAGGACGTGGACGGGCTGAGCTACGAGCAGATCTCCGAGGTCACCGGCGCTTCCGTCGGCGCGGTGAAGAGCCGCCTGCACAGGGCGCGGCTGACCATGCGAGAGGCCATCGAGCGCTTCTACGAGGAAAAGTCGTGAAACGTTCCGCGCGCCCCTGCATCTTGTGATTCGGCCCGCATGAAGTGCTGCAAGGACTCCATTCAATTCGCGCTGGACTTCCTCGACGGTGCGCTCGACGCCCGGGATCAGAAGGAGCTCGAGGAGCACCTGAACGGATGTCCTCCGTGTCTGGACTTCGTGCGCACCTACCGGGAGACCACCGGGCTGTGCCGGAAGGCGCTCGCGGCGCGGATGCCGGAAGAGCTGGCGGGCAAGTTGAAGAGTTTCCTTCGCGCGCGGCTGCAGAAGTAGAGACGCGCCCATGAACCTCAAGAACCTCTCGCTGGAGGAGCTCTCCGAGGCGTTGGCGCCGGCCGGCCCTACGCGCACCGCGGTGCTGAAGGTCTTCGCCCGCGTCTTCGCCCACGGCGCCCAGTCGGTGGAGGAGGTGGCCCGTGCGCCGCAGGTCCCTCGCGAGGTGGCCCAGCTCCTGCGCGCGCAGGGAGAGCTTCCCAGGCTCTCGGTGGTGGAGCGGCGCAAGGCGAGCGACGGGTTCGTGAAGTACCTCTTCGAATCGCCGCTCGGCGGGCGCGTGGAGGCGGTGCGGATCCCGATCTTCGACGAGAAGTACGTGGTCTGCGTGTCGTCGCAGGTGGGCTGCGCGCTCGCGTGCGACTTCTGCGCGACCGGGCGGATGGGGTTCAAGCGGAACCTGCAGACGTGGGAGATCCTCGATCAGGTGCTCCGCGTGCGCGAGGAGGCGGACCGGCCGGTGCGCGGCGTCGTCTTCATGGGGATGGGCGAGCCGCTGCTCAACTTCAGGGAGACCGAACGCGCGGCGCGGATCCTCTGCCACCCGGCGGGGTTCTCCATCGGCGCCAAGTCGATCACCTTCTCCACCGCGGGCGTGCTGCCGGCGATCCGGCGCTACATCAAGGAAGCGCATCCGTACCGGCTCGCGTTCAGCGTCACCAGCGCCATCCCCCACAAGCGCGTGCAGGTGATGCCGGTGCAGGAAGCGAATCCCTTTCCCGAGCTGGTGGAGGAGATCCGTCAGTACGCGGTGCAGAGGCGCGAGCGCGCGATGATCGCCTACGTGGCGATCCGCGGCTTCAACACCGGGCTCGAGGACGCGGTGGCCCTGCGTGACGCCTTCGCGGGCGTGCCGGTGAAGATCGATCTGATCGACGTGACCGATCCCACCGGGAAGTACCTCCCGCCCACCGACGAGGAGCTGAAGGCGTTCCGGGACCACCTGCAGCTCGTGGGCGCGCCCATCGCGCGGAGGTACTCGGGCGGCAAGGACATCGGCGCGGCATGCGGGACCCTGGAGGCCAGCCAGTACGGCGGAGAGATCCTCCACCCGCCCGCCGCCGCGGACCGCTGAGCGCGCTGCCGGGACTGCTGGGCGTTCTGCCGGGAGTGCTGGGCTTTCTGCCGGTGCTGCTGGGCGTTCTGCCGGTATTGCTGGGCGTTCTGCCGGTACTGCTGGGCGTTCTGCCGGTACTGCTGGGCGTTCTGCCGGTACTGCTGGGCG
>CAZCWA010000123.1:0-12062 GCA_964502265.1 uncultured Myxococcaceae bacterium
GGGGAAGTCCGCCGGGGAGGCGGGGCGCATGAGGCGGAAGGCCTGTCGTCCCTCACGGCGACACGAGCGCAGGATGATCGACTCCAGAGGCTCATCGCCCAGCGCGGCATCGGGCGCGGCCACCAGCAGCTTTCCGCCATGCCGCGTGGCGCGCAGGCTCAGGTAGATGAGCTCGTCGAGCTCCTTCGCCCACGACGCCTGGTCGACGCCGCGAACCGGGGTGTGGAGGAGCACCAGATCGAAGACCTCGTCGAGCGCGCGCAGGGCCTCGAGCGGCGTGGCCACCTCCACCCGCGCACGGCCCATCAGCCCGTTGGCCTCGACGTTCTCCTGCGCCAGGTCCGCCGAGTCCGCATCCCGCGCAAAGGCGACGATGTGCCGCGCGCCGTGCAGCCCCGCCTGGATCGCCGCGCCGCCGACCGAGCACGCCGGATCGAGCACCCGCGCCTCGGGCGCCAGCCTCGCCACGATGCGGCGGACCTCGCGCAGCGCGTAGGAGTAGCCGGTGTCGAAGCCCTGGTGCAGGTCGATGGTGAGCCGCGCGCCCAGCTCCGCGATCCGGATCCAGCGGGGCGGGGAACCGGAGAGCACCCGCGAGCGATCCCGCTCCAGCCCCGCGCGCGCCCGCCGCGGCGAGTCGTTGCGGAGGATGACCGAGCGGGTGTCCACCACCTCCGCCAGCGCGCGGATGATCTCGTCGTGCCGGGCGTCCATGGCGCGGGAGGTGGTCTGCACCACCACGTGGCCGTCGAACCGGTCGACCACCAGGCCCGGCAGTCCGTCGCCGTCGTCGTTCACCAGCCGGCAGAAGCGCGGGTCGTCCACCAACTGGGCCCGGCGGCTGAGCGCGCGGCGCATCTGGCGGGGGACCACGCCTTCCGCGGGATCGTCGGCCAGGCCGAGCCTTCGGACCGCGATGGGACCTGGCCCCTCGAGCTCGAGGTCACCGTGCCCCACCGTGAGGCCCTCGGGGTCGACGAGCTGCACCGGCACCCCGGGACGGAGCTGTCCTTCGACGGACAGCAGGTCTTCGCGCCGCAGCGCGGTGGCGCCATGGCGCAGCTTCTGGGCGGCTTCGGACGTCAGATAGGCGTTCACGTTCTGAACGTTGTGCTCTGGCCAACGCAGACGCTTCCCGCGCCTGCCGGACCGATCGGCAAGCAGGCGCCGTCCCCCCGGTGGACGCATGGGTCCGAGCAGCGGGACGGCTTCGGCGAGGTCCTACTCTTGCGCACATCTGGCACGGCTGCTGCTCCGCCGCGGTCCTCACGCGAGGCGGGAGGTCGGGATGAGGGCGGAGGTGGCGGAGCAGATGGCGGCGGAGGCGCGGGGCGCCCTGGTGAGCTACGCGCGCGAGCACGTGGTGGAGGCGGGCGCGTTGACGGACAGGGCGCGGCTGGAGCAGTCGCTGTGCTTCGCCGGGGCGGTGTGGAACGCGGTGGTGATGATGGAGGCGCTCGAGGATCCGCACGCGCTGGCGGAGCTCTCGGCGGCGGTGGACGGGCTTCCGCCGAAGCAGCGGGAGGCGTTGCGCAGGACGCTGTGGGACCTGTGCGAACGCAAGCTGCGCGACCACCGCGGGAAGCACTGGGTCTACCGGCACCTGCACGTGGTCTGCGGCGAGCGCGGCGAGCTGTTCGTGCGCTGCGAGGCGCTCACGCTCGCCGCCTGGCTTCAGTCGGGACAGCCCCTTCGGATGGGGCTCGTCGAGTGAAGGGGCGGGTCGCAGCGGGCCTGGGGCAGACCTATGATCCACGCATGGAACGGGCGATCGGACCGTACCGGGTGGCGGATCTGGAGCGGATGCCGGAGGAGGACTGGGTAGAGGTGCTGAGCCTCCACGACGGCGCCTACCCGGTCGATGGCCGCTACACGCCGCCGGACGTGCTCAGAAGCCGCGCGTTTCCGACCGTCGAGCTGTCCCTGACGTCTCTGTTTGCGCCCGTGTGAGGCCCGGGCCGGGAGGATTACCCGCCCAGCTCCTTCGCGATCTGCTCGGCGATCCGAAGCCCGTCGATGGCGGAGGAGACGATCCCGCCCGCGTAGCCGCAGCCTTCGCCGGACGGATAGAGCCCGCGCACCGAGACCGAGTGCAGGTCGTCGCCACGGGTGATGCGGACGGGTGAGGACGTGCGGCTCTCCAGCGCGATGAGCTTGCCTTCCTCGCTGACGAAGCCGCGCATCCGCTTGTCGAAGCCGCGCAGCGCGCCCTTGATGCTCTCGCGGTGGCGCTCGGGGAGCAGGGCGTTGAGGTCCGTCTTGACGATGCCGGGGCGGTAGCTCGTCTTGCCCGGATCCTTCTTCGACTTGCCGGCGAGGTAGTCCGGGATCGTCTGCGCGGGCGCGAAGAAGCTGCCGCCGCCCAGCAGGTACGCCTGCCGCTCCCAATGCCTCTGGAACGCAAGGCCCGCCAGCACGCCATGGAAGCCTTCGCGCGCGAAGTCCGCCACCGAGACGCTGACCACGATGCCCGCATTGGCGAACCGCGCGTTGCGCCGCGAGTTGCTCATCCCGTTGGTGCACAAAAGCCCGTCTTCGGTGGGCGTGGGCACCACGATGCCGCCGGGGCACATGCAGAACGAGTAGATGCCGCGGGTCTCGCCATCCACCGCGAGGTTCTCGGCGAGCTTGTAGTCGGCGGGCGGTAGCTTCGGGTGCTCGGCCGCGCTGCCGTACTGGATGCTGTTGATCAGCGCCTGCGGGTGCTCGGCGCGGAAGCCCAGCGCGAACGGCTTGGCCTCCATCATCACCTTGCCGTCGGCGGCGAAGCGCTCGAACAGTTCGCGCGCCGAGTTGCCGATGGCGAGGATCACCCGGTCGCTCTCGAGCACGCTCCCGTCGTTGAGGCGCACGCCGGAGATCCGCCCGTCGGCGATGACGAGGTCCTCCACGCGGGTGTCGAAGCGCACCTCGCAGCCGTGCTCCACGAGATGGCGGCGGATGGCGGCCACCGCGCCCGGCAGCAGGTCCGAGCCGATGTGCGGCTTGCCCTGAACGAGGATCTGGTCCGGCGCACCGAACCGGGCGAAGGCCTCGATGACCTTGCGCACCATCGGGTGGTTGATGCGGGTGGAGAGCTTGCCGTCGGTGTACGCGCCGGCGCCGCCCTCGCCGAAGTTCATGTTGCTCTCGGGCAGCAAGGACCCATCCCGCATCAGCTTCGCCACGTCCTTGCGCCGCTCGACGACCTCCTTGCCGCGCTCGATGAGGATGGAGCGGACGCCCACCTCCAGCAGGCCCCAGGCGGCGAAGAGGCCGGCGGGGCCCGTGCCCACGATGATCGGGCGCCGGTCGGGTGGCTTCACCTCGCGCGGGGGCGGGGGAGGGGACTCCACTTCGGACACGTCCGGCGGCACCCGCGGCGGCCTGCGTCCCGAGGCGAGCTCCACCTCCAGGGTGTGGATGTAGCGGGGGTGTCCCTTCTTGCGCGCGTCCAGCACCGCGCGAACCACGCGGACCGAGGAGAAGTCGCTGGCCGTCACGCCCAGCTTCTCCGCCGCGCGCTCGCCCAGCAGCGTGTCGGGTTCGTCCAGCCAGAGGGGGATGTTGTTGACGCGGTACGCCGTCATGTGAACCGGCCAGCGTGTCACATCGGAGGGTTGCGCTGTAAAGAATCAAGCACAGGGCAGGGGTCGGACTTTTCCGGGTGGGTTGAAGTGCGTACGCCGCTATGCACCCGGCCGCCCGTTCAGGCCGCTTCAGGTGCGGTGCGAACCCTTCTTCGCACTGCCCCGGGGGGCAAACGGGGCGTCGAGTGGCTCTAAGCACTTGTAATGTTTGAAGGCCGCCATCCGGTCCGACATGGCACGGGCATTGAACAAAGCCGGCCCGTCGCAGCAAGCAGTGGACGGCACGGCTGGAGGCCGAGATGAGCACGGACAAGAAGGCAGGACGGATTCTGGCGCGGACGTTCTTCAACCAGCTCCGGGCCAGCGGCTACACCTCGAATCAGGTGATCGGCATCGCCACCGAGCTGATCGATCTGGTGGCGGAGGACATCCGCGAGAGCGACAAGGTCGCGCCGCCGCCGCAGGCCGAGACCGCGCGCATCCAGGCGCAGCCGTAGCCGCGGCGTAGATTTCGTTTCGCGGTCGTTTCTTCAGCCCGGTCAGGCAGGGGTTCCGGCGAGGTGCCGGGCGCCCGTGCCGGCCGGGCTTCGCTGTTCCCTGGCAGTCCCCGGGTTACGTCCGCGCGCTACGTCGCCACGAACCGTCGCCGCTCCAGGGCCGCCGCGCCGGCGAGCACCAGCAGGCCGATGGTCATGGAGAGGAACACGGTGCTCTGCGAGTGCCGGGCGATGGCGATCACCAGGGCCCACGCGCCGATGAAGGCAACGGCGTCCACGAACCAGGGCCTCGCGCGCTTCATCATCAGGACCGCCGCGCAGGCGAGCAGCGGCCAGCCGAAGGCCATCTGCCGGACCACCGCTCTTTCGAAGGCGGCGATGGTGTCGCGGTTGTGGAAGATGATGACGCTGAAGATGACCACCGTGCCGATGGCGAGGACCAGGACCCCCGCCGCCGCCGCGTCCTTGGCCAGCCGGGCCTTCTCGTCGAACTGCTGAACCGCGAGGTCCACGAGCTGCTCGAGCGCGCTGTTGAGGATCTCGGCGAAGAAGACGAGCAGCACGCAGAAGACCAGCGTCACCTTCTCCGCCAGCCCCAGCGGGATGCCGCTTCCCACCAGAGACACGGCGAATGCCGCCAGCACGTGGATGCGCATGTTGCGCTGGTGGACGACGGTGTGCACGAGCCCGTTCCACGCGTGCAGCGCGCTGCCGAGGAACCCGGCGCTGCCCAACCTCGGGAAGGGCGGAACGGTGCGCCGCTGGAGCTGCGGCGCCGGGGTGAGCTTGCGTGCGCGTTTCATCCGGAGTTGAACGCGGCGGATATAGGTCCGCGTCCGGCCGGTGGCAAACCCCCACTGCACATTGTGGTAGGCCCGTGCAGGAGGAGCCCGCCACCGCATGCCCCGCCTGTCACGCCCTGCCTCCACCTCCCGGCCCTTCTTCGCGCTGGTGTTCGCCCTGTCGTTCGCGCTCGGCGAGGACGTCCGCGCGCAGGCCCCCGCGCCGGCGGAGTACGTCCATGACTGCGGGCTCGTGCACCCGGACACCGTCCACGCCCTGGAGCCGGTGCCGCCCAAGCCCTTCGAGCTGCCGCTGCAGCCGGACGAGCGACCGAGGGTGATGCGCCAGGCGCCGCGCGGGGTGGGGCCCAAGCATTTCGGCTCGCCCAACGCGCGGCTGCGGCAGGGGGCGTTGACCGGGAAGACCGTCTATCTGTCGGCCGGGCACGGCTTCTACTGGTCGCCGACCTTCGCCTCGGGCAGCGCGGACAACAACTGGCGCACGCAGCGGCCCAACACCTTCAACGTGGTGGAGGACCTCGTCTCCACCGAGACCGTGAGCCAGTTCCTCGTGCCCCTGCTGCAGAATGCGGGGGCCTACGTGGTCACCGTGCGCGAGAACGACCTCAACACGCGGATGGCGATCGTCGACGACGGCAGCGCGGACTACGTGGAGAGCGGTCCGGACGCGCTCTTCTCCTCTTCGCCGAGCACGGGTTTCGGTCCGCTGCCGGATCCGCTGCCTTCCGGCACCAACCCCTTCGCCCTGGGCACCGAACGATTGATGGAAGCCGGGCCCGGGGTGCCTGCTGCGGGCGCGACCTGGACCTTCGAGGTGCCGGAGGACGGCAACTACAACGTCTACGTCTCCTATTCGGCGGCGCCGGACCGGGTGACGGACGCGCACTACGTGGTGCGGCACGCGGGCGGCGAGGCGCACTTCCGGGTGAACCAGCGGCGGCACGGGTCGACGTGGGTGCAGCTCGGGCGCTTCTACTTCCGGAAGGGGAAGGACGTGGCGCGGGGCGCGGTGGTGGCGCTCAACGATTCGGGCGCGAGCGGGACGGTGGCGCTGGACGCCGTGCGCATCGGCGGCGGGATGGGGATGATCGCGCGGCCGCGCAGCAACGGCGCACAGGGTCCGAAGAGCGGAAGGCCGCGCTTCGAGGAGGCCTCGCGCTACCACACCCAGTTCATGGGCGCGCCGGCGCAGGTGTACGCGTCCTCGACCAGCGACCGGAACGACGACGTCACCGCGCGCTCGCGCTTCACCGCCTGGGACCACGAGCCGGGCGACGACGGCATCTTCGTGGCGTGGCACACCAACGCCTGCGGAAGCGACACCTGCAACGCGCGGGGGACCGAGACCTACGTCTACGGGCCCAACGCGCCGCCTTCTCCCGTCGGTCAGTTCAGCGGGGTGGCGGGGAGCGTGGAGCTCGCGCAGGCGGTTCACGGCGAGATCGTCCGCGATCTGCGCGGCGTGTGGGATCCGCGCTCCAACGCAGGCACGCCCTGGAACGACCGCGGGATCTTCTCCGCCTACTTCGGCGAGCTGAACCCGAACCTCAACGCCGAGACGCCGGCGATCCTCCTCGAGATGGCCTTCCACAACAACGCGGCGGACGCCGAGGTCCTCAAGGATCCGTACTTCCGCTACGTGGCCGCCCGCGCCATCGCGCAGGGGATCATCAAGTACTACGCCCAGCGCGACGGGACGACGGTGGTGCTGCCGCCCGAGCCGCCCGAGGCCGTCGCAGCGCGGAACCTCGGCGATGGGCGCGTGCGCGTGTCGTGGCGGCCCGGCACGATCGACGGCCAGGACCACGGCGGCGACCCGGCGGAGTCCTTCATCCTCTACGGCAGCGCGGACGGGCGCGCGTGGGACGAGGGGATCAGGGTGACCGGCACCTCCTTCGAGCTGCCGCTTCAGGACGGGGAGGCGCGCTACTTCCGGGTGACGGGCGTGAACGCGGGAGGGGAGTCGTTTCCATCAGAAATCGCGGGCGCGCGGGCGCCTTCTGCCGGCGGGCTCTCGCCGGTGCTGATCGTCAACGGGTACGAGCGCTTCGACGCCTCGCTGACGCGGACCGAGAACCTCTCCGCGTACGCGCTCGCCTCGCCGGTGCGCGCCTTCATCGAGCGGATGAACGACGCCTCCTACGTCCGGGTCCACGGCGCCGCGCTGGAGGTGCTGGACGTGGGGTTCGACTCGGCAGGCGCGGCCGCATTGGCGGACGGCGAGGTGTCGCTCGAGGGCTACGCGCTGGTGGACTTCCTCGCCGGCCGCGGCGCGAGCGGAACCGTGCAGCTCTCCGTCGCGCACCGCGAGGCCCTGCGGACGTTCGTGACCTCGGGCGGGCGGCTGTTGCTGTCGGGTTCGCACGTCGCGGACGGGCTGACGAACGGCTCGGCCGAAGACCGGCAGTTCCTCATCGAGATCCTCCGCACGCAGAAGGGCTCGGGTGGCGCCGACCAGGTGGTGAACGGGCTCGACGGCCAGGCCCTGGAAGGCCTGTTCAACACCGCGCTCGACGACGGGACGAAGGAGGCCTATCCGCTCGGAGCCGCGGACGTGCTGGTGCCGCAGATGGGCCGGGCGCTGGCGCGCTGGGGGACGGGCAACGCAGTGGCCGCGGTGCTCGGTGAAGGAACGCACCGGGTGGCGTTCCTCGCCTTCCCGTTCGAGACGGTGACCGGCGAGGCGCGGCGTACGGAGCTGATGGCGCGGCTGCTCACTGCGCTCGAGGTTCCGATGGGGATGGCGCCGCCCCCGTTCGATGGCGGGATGATGCCGGAGCCGGATGCGGGAAGCGGGCAGGACGGAGGCGCGGCGACGGACCCGGTGAAGATCCCGCTCTACATCGGCAGCTATCAGGAGCCGGAAGGCTGCGGCTGCGGCGCGGGGGGCGGCGTGGGGGTGGCGGTGTTCGGGCTGCTGGCGTTGTTGGGAATCGCGCGCCGGCGAGCGGTGTGAAGCCTCTCGTGTCGCAGGCTGTAGCGGTGCGCACGCACGGGCGCCATGGCCGTTGACTCGCTTCGGGTCGGGTGTAGGTTGCCGCGCGTTTCCGCACCCACATCGCATCCAGCGAAGGAGAGAGTCCCATGGCCGTGAAGTTCGCGATCAACGGCTTCGGCCGCATTGGCCGTTGCGTGCTGCGCGCCGTCCTCAGCCGCAAGGAGGACATCGAGATCGTCGCCATCAACGACCTCGACAAGCCCTCCACGCTGGCGCACCTGTTCAAGTACGACTCGGTGCACCGCACCTGGCCCGGCGACGTCCGCGTGACCGACAAGGGCTTCGTGGTCGACGGCCGCGAGATCATCGTCACCGCCGAGCGCGACCCGTCCAACCTTCCCTGGAAGGCGCTGGGCGTGGACGTGGTGATGGAGTGCACCGGCCGGTTCACCAAGAAGGAGGACGCGTCCAAGCACCTCGCGGCGGGCGCGAAGAAGGTCCTCATCTCGGCGCCGGCGAAGGGTCCGGACCTGACCATCGCCTTCGGGATCAACCAGGAGCAGTACGACCCGGCGAAGCACCACATCGTCTCCAACGCGTCGTGCACCACCAACTGCCTCGCGCCGGTGACCAAGGTCCTGCACGACAGCTTCGGCGTCGAGCATGGCCTGATGACGACGATCCACTCGTACACCAACGATCAGCGGATCCTCGACCTGCCGCACGAGGACCTGCGCCGCGCCCGCGCCGCCGCGCTCTCGATGATCCCCACCTCCACCGGTGCCGCCAAGGCGATCGGCGAGGTGATGCCGGCGCTCAAGGGCAAGCTCCACGGCGTGTCCATCCGCGTGCCCACCCCGAACGTGTCGCTCGTGGACCTCACGGTGAAGCTCGGCAAGACCGTGACGCCGGACGAGATCAACGCCGCGTTCAAGAAGGCGTCCGAGGGCGCGCTGAAGGGCGTGCTCGAGTACAGCGAGGCGCCCACCGTCTCGGTGGACTACTACGGCAACCCGCACTCGGCGATCGTGGACGGGACGAACACGCTGGTCATGGAGGGCAACATGGCCAAGGTCTTCGCCTGGTACGACAACGAGTGGGGCTTCTCGCAGCGGATGGTGGACGTCTCGAAGTTCCTCGTCAGCAAGGGCGTCTAGACCATGGCGGTCCGGTACATCGACGACCTGCAGCTTCAGGGGAAGCGGGTCTTCATCCGGGTGGACTTCAACGTCCCCCTGGATGAGCAGCGCCGCGTCACCGACGACACCCGCATCCGCGAGGCATTGCCCACCCTCCGCAAGGCGCTGGACGGGGGCGCGAAGGTGCTGCTCGCTTCGCACCTCGGGCGGCCCAGGGGCGTGGAGGCGAAGTACTCGCTCGAGCCCGCGGCCACGAAGCTGGCGGAGCTGCTCGGCAGGTCGCACGAGGTCATCCTCGCCGACGACTGCGTGGGCGACGGGGTGAAGAAGCAGGTGAAGGATCTGCAGCCGGGCCAGGTGCTCGTGCTGGAGAACCTGCGCTTCCACCCGGAGGAGGAGAAGAACGACGAGGGCTTCGCGCGGCAGCTCGCGGAGCTGTGCGACGTCTACGTGAACGACGCCTTCGGCACCGCGCACCGGGCGCACGCCTCCACCGCGGGGATGGTGCCGTTCGTGAAGGAGAAGGCGGCGGGGCTGCTGATGCGCAAGGAGATCGAGTATCTCGGGCGCGTGGTGAAGAACCCCGAGCGGCCGTTCGTGGCGATCCTCGGCGGCGCAAAGGTGTCGGACAAGATCAAGGTGATCGAGAACCTCCTGCCGAAGGTGGACGCGCTGCTCGTGGGCGGGGCCATGGCCTACACCTTCCTCAAGGCGCAGGGCATCGAGGTGGGCAAGAGCCGGGTGGAGGCGGACAAGCTGGACCTGGCGAAGAAGACGCTGGATGCGGCGCAGCGGCTGGGCAAGTCGCTGGTGCTGCCGGTGGACCACGTCTGCGGCACCGAGCCTACCGAGAAGTCGGAGGTGCGGGAGGTTTCGGACCGCGCCATCCCGGCGGACCTGATGGGGCTCGACATCGGGCCGAAGTCGCGGGACCTCTACCGTCAGCACATCCGGTCGGCGAAGACGGTGGTGTGGAACGGCCCCATGGGCCTGTTCGAGGTGGAGAAGTTCGCGGCCGGCACGCGCGAGGTGGCCCAGGCGATGGCATCGCTTCGGGACGCGGTGACGGTGATCGGCGGCGGGGACAGCGCGGCGGCGGTGCAGCAGATGGGCATGGGCGACAAGATGACGCACGTGTCCACCGGCGGCGGTGCCTCGCTGGAGTTCCTCGAGGGCCGGGAGCTGCCGGGCATCAAGGCGCTGGATCAGTAGAAGTCGAAGGAACCGGAGGAGGGGACCATGCCGAAGCAGGACCGCAGGCCGATCGTCGCGGGCAACTGGAAGATGAACAAGACCGTGGCGGAGGCACAGGCGCTGGTGCGCGAGCTGCGCGGCATGGTCTCCATGGTGCGGGACCGGGTGGAGGTGGTGGTGGCGCCGCCGTTCACCGCGATCGCGCCGGTGGTGAAGGCGCTGGAGGACTCGAACGTGCAGGTGGCGGGACAGAACTGCCACTGGGAGCCCTCCGGCGCGTACACCGGCGAGCTCAGCGCCGGGATGTTGAAGGAGGCCGGGTGCCGGTACGTGATCCTCGGGCACTCGGAGCGCAGGCAGTACTTCGGCGAGACCGACGAGACCGTGAACAAGCGGGCCGGCGCCGTGGTGAAGGAGGGGCTCATCCCCATCCTCTGCGTGGGCGAGACGCTGGGCGAGCGCGAGGCCAACCGCACGCTGGAGGTGGTGGGCCGGCAGGTGAAGGGCGCGCTGCAGGGGTTCTCCGCCGCGGAGGTGGCGACCTTCGTGCTGGCCTATGAGCCGGTGTGGGCGATTGGCACCGGCAAGACGGCGACCAGCGACCAGGCCCAGGAGGTCCACGCCTTCATCCGCCGCACGCTGGCGGAGCTGTATGACGCGGGCACGGCGGACAAGGTGCGCATCCAGTACGGCGGGTCGGTGAAGCCGGACAATGCGGCGGAGCTGCTCGGCCGGCCGGACATCGACGGGGCGCTGGTGGGCGGGGCGTCGCTCAAGGCGGGCGACTTCGCGGCCATCGTCAAGGCGGCCCCCTGACCGCACCGGACCGGCCGGCGTCCAATCCACGACACCGAGAAGGTTGTCACCGCGCGGGCGCTCATATAGGGTGCCGCGCCTTTTACGGGTTCAGGAGTCACCCCGACCTATGCTGATCTTCACCACGATCATCCACGTGCTGCTCTGCGTGTTCATGATCCTCGTCATCCTGCTGCAGCCGGGGAAGGACGCGGGCATGGGCGCGGCGTTCGGTGGCGGCGCTGCCACCTCCGCCTTCGGTGGCCGGGGCGCGACCACGTTCCTCTCCAAGCTGACCGCGGTGTGCGCGGGGCTGTTCTTCGTGACCTCGCTGGGCCTCTCCTTCGTGGGCCTGGGTTCGTCGATCGCGGATCGGATCCCCAGCCGCGCGGCCACCCCCCCGGCGGCGACCTCGCCTGCCGTGGTGGAGCCGGCCGAGGGTGAGGCCGCGGACCAGGCCTCGCCGCAGGGCATGACGCCGGAAGGGATGTCCGAGACGCCGGTTCCGCACAACGTGCCGCCCGCGGAGCCTGCGCAGGAGATCCCGTCGACCAACCCGTAGGGATCGGGTGCTTCGGGGGATGAAAACTCCCGAAGATTGATGTTGCAGAGCGGACGCGAGAAGAGGTACTCACCGCCCCGCTTCGCCCAGGTGGTGGAATTGGTAGACACACCATCTTGAGGGGGTGGCGCCGAAAGGTGTGCGGGTTCGAATCCCGCCCTGGGCAACGCAGTGACGGAACCCGCTGAGAAATCAGCGGGTTTTGTCGTTTCTGGAGCAGGCGTGCGCGCGGGCCCCCGCTGCACCGACCTCGGTCCGCCCCCACCGTTGACCCGTAGACGTCTCCACGACGCAGGGAGGTGAGTCATGGGCAAGGGCTGGAGAGGCCGCCTTCTCGCCGGCGCCGCCGCTGCGGCCCTCGCGGGCGGCGCGGCCTGGGCGCAAGGCGCGGGTGGCACCGGAGCAGGCGGAGTGGGCACGGCCGCGCCTCAGGCGGGCGGGAGTCCTGGCGCGAGCACGACCGGCGGCGCGGGCACGACCGGCGGGACGGGCACGACCGGCGGGACGGGCACGACCGGCGGTACGAACACGACGGCCACGGGTGCCGCGGGCGAGGGCGTTGGCG
>CAZCWA010000124.1:0-11977 GCA_964502265.1 uncultured Myxococcaceae bacterium
AGGTCGAGCGGATAGGTCTGGCCGCCGGCGGTGATCCGGTACTCCTGCATCGCCTGCAGCAGCGCCGCCTGCGTCTTGGGCGGGGTGCGGTTGACCTCGTCGGCCAGCACGATGTTCGCGAACAGCGGCCCCTTCACGAAGCGGAAGGTCCTCCGGCCGGTGGCGCGATCCTCCTCGAGGATGTCCGTCCCGGTGATGTCCGAAGGCATCAGGTCCGGCGTGAACTGGATCCGGTTGAAGGAGAGGTTGAGGACGTCCGCCAGCGTGGAGATGAGCAGCGTCTTCGCCAGGCCCGGGACGCCCACGAAGAGGCAGTGGCCGCGCGAGAAGAGCGAGATGAGCAGGTGCTCGACGACCTCGTGCTGGCCCACCACGCGCTTCTCGATCTGCCCTGCGATCTCCGCGCGCGCCGAGGCCAGCTCCTGCACCGCGCGCAGGTCGTCGGAGGTGGGCTCGGGTGCGTTGGCTGCGAGTTCCATGGCCGGACCTTGTAGTCCCGCGCCGGATGGGCGGGCCAGTGATTCCGCTGAAGTGGGCGGCATCAGAGGACAAACGCCCTGTGGCCCGAGGAATTCCGTCGCATACGAACCGGCCCGCCCATCCGTGAGGGATGAGCGGGCCGTGTTGCTTCCGAGGTGGCTGCTCGCCCGGCTACCGCCCCAGCGCGGCGGCCACGGCGTACCAGGAGGGCTTGGGCTGGTAGTTCGTGTCGAAGAGCAGCGGCATCTCGGCCGAGCCGAGCCAGGTGTACTTGTCGGTCGGTCCCCAGACGCTGAACCGGGTGCAGGTGGGCTGCGCCTGGCAGGCGGTGGCGGCGGCGCTGTAGATGTCCGCCTGGAGCTGGAGCTTGTCCGCGGTGCTCAGGTGCGAGGCGGCGGCGACCTTCACGTCCATCTCCGTCACCTGGGTCTCGATGCCGATCGCACCCAGCCGCTCGATGACCGGCTCCATCGACATCTGCACCGAGTTGTAGGTGGTGGACTGGTGCGCCTGCATGCCCACGCCGTGGATGGGGACGCCCGCGTTCTTCAGCCCGAGCACCATGTTGTAGATGGCGGTGGACTTGCTGTTCATCCGGTCGGCGTTGAAGTCGTTGTAGAAGAGCCGGGCGTCCGGGTCCGCCGCGTGCGCGGCCTCGAAGGCGAGCGCCACGTAGTCGGGGCCGATGACGTTGAACCAGATCGTCGAGCGCCAGGTGCCGTTGTCGTTGAGCGCCTCGTTGACCACGTCCCACTCCTGGATGCGGCCCTTGTAGCGGCCGACCACGGTGGCGATGTGGTGCTGCATCACCGCGATGAGCTCGTCGCGCGTCCAGGTCCGGCCCGTCAGCCACGACGGCAGCGAGTTGTGCCACACCAGCGTGTGCCCGCGGATCGTCTTCCCGTTCTGCTCGGCGAAGTTCACCAGCTCGTCGGTGATGGCGAAGTTGAACACGCCCCGCTGCGGCTGGACGTGGGTCATCTTCATCTCGTACTCCGGCGTCATCCCGTCGAAGCGCTGGAGGAAGAGCTGCCGGTAGGACGGATCGTCGTTCAACCGGCCGCGGTGGATCGCCGTCGACAGCGGGACCACGTGGATGCGCTGCACCTCCACCGGCGCGCTCGCCGTCACGCCCTCTGCGGTCTCGAAGGTCGCCTCCAGCGTCCACGCGCCCAGCGGATCGAAGGGGGTGAACTCCAGGGTCGCCGCCAGCTCCAGCGAATCACCCGGCTGCACCTCCACCCGGGTCAGCGCCGGGGACAGCTCGCGCACCTCGCCCGTTCCGTGCGTCGCCGTCACCGACAGCCGCAGCACCTCGCCCGCCGCGGTGCCGTCGTTGCGAACGCGGATCTCCGCGGTCAGAGGCTCGCGCGCGCCCACCTCGGTCCGGTCCACCACCAGGGGCTCGACCGTCCACACAGGCTGCGCGTTCACCACCTCGACCTCGATGATGCTCTCCGCCGCGTTGCCCCGCGTGTCGACGGCGATCACCTTCACCTGCCGGAAGCCGTCCTCGACCTCCGTGGTGTCCCACTCGAAGCGCCACGCGGTCGTGCCGTCCGCGGGCATCCGGGGGCCGTCGTCGATCTGCACTTCGACCTTCGCCACCTGGCCGTCATCGATCGCGGTGCCTTCCACGATGACCTGCCCGGAGACCCGCTCAGCGGACGCAGGCGAGGTGATGACCAGCTCCGGCGCGCGGATGTCCGCCGGCACGAAGTACACGTCGAGGCCGTAGTGGTTGCCGTCCGCCGCCTCGTCCGGGAACCCGCTGGCACCCACGCGCCGGACGCCGTTGGCACCCGCCACGCCGTCCGCGAGCGCCTCGAGCGGGCCGCGCACGACGCTCCCCCTCGAGAACAGGCCGCGCGTCACCGCCGGGCGTCCCGTGCCGGTGTGGAAGGAGACCACGTGCACCTCGCCGGCGCGGACCGCGATGGGCTCGGGCAGCATCACCGTGCGCCAGCCCGGCCACGGGCTGTTGGGGAACGTCACGTGCGCCAGCCGCGTGCCGTCCTCGCTCCACAGGCTGCCGGTGTGCGGACCGCGATCGCGCACGCCGCGGAAGAAGCGGATGGCCTTCACGTAGCCGTCCTTCTGCGCGCGGAACTTCATCCCCAGCTCGCGCGGGCCCACCTCGTCGCTCTGCAGGTCCCTCGGCACGTCCCAGAGGTTCCAGAGGCTGCAGCAGAGGAACAGCTCACCCTCGTTCTCCGCCAGCTCCTCACCCTGCACGACGTGCGCGGCGCCGGACGCCTCCGCCGAGCCCGGCTCCAGCTCCAGCGTGGTCCCGGAGCTGCCGTCACAACCCAGCAGCCCCAGCGCGATCAGCGCGGCTGCGAAAATTCTCGAATGCATGCGTCTCCTCGATGGCGTGTGTCGCCTGAGGCGCGGCGTTCTTCATGGTGCATGCCACGGTGGGACGCTTCATCCCGTCGCCCACACGAGGTGCACGACACGCAATGGGAGTGCATGCGGCCGTGCCGAACCTGCGTGCAGGGATCGCATGTCGAAGCTGCGCGGTGGAGTGGCAGCTGAGCAGTCCACCTGTCGCGGGACAAGACACCAGACGCCCCTGGAGGGGATCTCCGGCCCCCAAAAGCCCTGTCTTTCCGCGGATCTGGCGCGCCCGACGAACGGGCACCCATTGTGCTAGGCGCTGGCTGATGGGTGGATCATCGCGGAGGGTGTGGCTCGTGGCGCTGCTGGCGCTGACGGGCTGCATGGGTGAGGCGCAGTTGCAGTGGGCCGGCTCGGATGGCCTGCCGGATTCACATCCGGAGCCGACGGGACCGGGAAGGACCCCGACCGTTTGCGAGCCCGGGGAGCGTCTGCCCGTCTCCCGCTTCCAGCGCCTGACCACCAGCCAGTACCAGAACAGCGTCCAGGCGCTCCTCGGGGTGAGGGCCAACACGACGTTCGCGGAGGACCCGAACGAGACCGGCTTCGACACCAGCCACGGGTTGCTCTCCGTGGGCGTCCGGCAGGCCTCGGACTACCAGAGCAGCGCCGAGCAGCTCGCCGCCGCGGTGGTCGCGGACCCGGCGCTGTTCTCGGGGGTCGTCCCCTGCTCTCCGGCGCAGGGCGGAAGCTGCGCCCGCACCTTCGTGGAGTCCATCGGCCTGCGTCTGTTCCGCCGTCCCCTGGAGGCGCCGGAGGTCGACACGTACCTGCAGTTGCACACGGCGGCCGCCGCGCTCTACACCGAGGGGGACCCCTTCCAGCGCGGCGTCCGGCTGGTGCTCGAGGCGATGCTGCAGGCGCCGGACTTCCTCTACCGCGTCGAGCTCGGGACGGACGCGGACGGGGACGGCGTCATCCCGCTCAACGGCTACGAGCGGGCCACCCGGCTGGCGTACTCGCTGTGGAACAGCGCGCCCGATGACGCGCTCCTCGCCGCCGCGGCGGAGGGGCGGCTCGACCAGCCTGCGGGCGTGAAGGCCGAGGCGGAGCGGATGGTGGGCGATGCGCGTGCGCGGGCGGTGTTCACCGCTTTCCACCATCAGTGGCTCCGCGCGGACCGGTACCCGCACCTCACCCGGGACCCGTCGGTCCATCCCGCCTTCACCCCCGCGCTGTTGCCCGACCTCACGGCCGAGCTGCACCGCTTCGTCCTCGACGTGGTCGTCGACCGTCGCGCGAACTTCGAGACGCTCCTGACCGAGCCGGCGACCTTCGCCAACGAGCGCCTGGGGCTCATCTACGGTGTGGATGTGGCGGGCGACGCGCTCCGGCCGGTCGGCCTCCCTCCGGACCAGCGCGCGGGGCTGCTCACCCAGATCGGCTTTCTGGCCGCCGGCGCGCACGGTGGAAGCACCGACCCCATCCGGCGGGGGACCTTCGTGCTCGAGCACCTGCTCTGCATGCCCATGGGGGCCCCGCCGCCCGACGCCACCATGGTCACGCCCCCCGACTTCGGGCCCGAGGTGCGCACCACGCGAGACCGCGTTTCGGTGCAGACCGGCGCCCGCTCGTGCCAGGGCTGCCACCGGCTGATCAACGCGGCCGGCTTCGCCTTCGAGAACTACGACTCGGTGGGCGCGTGGCGGACCACCGAGCGGGGCGCGCCGGTGGACGCCAGCGGGGTGTTCCCCATCGACGGCGTGGAGGTGCACTTCTCCAACGCGGTCGAGCTGCTCGCGGCGGCCAGCAAGTCGACCAGCGCGCGGAGGTGCTACACCGCCCACTGGCTGCGCTTCGTCTACGGGCGGATCGAGGACAAGGCGGAGCGTTGCGACGTCGAGCAGCTCGCCACGGCCATGGAGCGGCCGGACTACCCGGTGCAGAACCTGCTGGTGGACCTCACCCAGACGAGCTCCTTCCTCAATCGCTTTGGAGATGTTCGATGAGTCAGTCGAAGAAGGCCCCGAACCCCGTCCTCAGCGGGGCGAGCCGGCGCACGTTCCTCCGGGGCGCGACCGGAGTGCTGCTCGGGCTGCCCTTCCTGGAGGCCCTCGCCCCGCGCGTCGCCCGGGCGAACACCCAGGCCCCGAGGCGGCTCGCCATTCTCTGGGAGTGCAACGGCGTCAACACCCAGCGCTTCTGGCCGGACACGCCGTACGGCGCGCTCACCGACGAGAGCTTCGCCCCCGATCGCGGCATCGCACCGCTGCGTCCCTTCCGGGACAAGCTCCTCATCCCGCGGGGGATGAACATGGTGGGAGGAACCGGCCACCTGGGGACCATCTCCTTGAGCGCCCACCGGCCCCGCACGTTCAGCGGCCTCACCGAGATGGCGGTGGCCTGGGCGCAGGGCCCGACCATCGACCAGGTGCTGGCGCCCCAGATCAACCCGAACGGGAAGCAGCCGCTGTTGCTGCGCAGCTCCAACTCGGGCGGCAACAGCGTCTACAGCACCATCTCCTTCCGCGCCGCGAACCAGCCGGCGGTGCACGAGCGCAACCCCTGGATCGCCTACCGCGACCTCGTGGGCGTCACCAACCCGGAGGGCGAGGCCGCCAACCTCCTGGTGCAGCGGCGCAAGAGCGTGCTGGACCTGGTCTCCGGCCGGCTGGAGCTGATGCGCAACAGGTCCTTGAGCGAGGACGACCGCCAGAGGCTGGACATGCACTTCACGTCGATCCGCGAGCTCGAGTCCCGGCTCGAGGAGAGCGGGCTGATGAAGTGCGAGCTCCCCCCGGGCCGGGTGGCGGAGATCCAGGCGATGGACGGGAAGATGAACCAGGTCGCCAACTACAGCGCCATCGGCCGGATGCACCTGGACGTGATGGCGCTCGCGTTCGCGTGTGACCAGAACCGGCTGGGGCTGATGCTGTGGGCCAACGAGTCGGGCGGGCCCGTCTACAACTTCGATGGGCTCAACCACCAGTACCCCCACCACCCGCTGTCGCACGGGACCCAGGGAGAGCCGTTGAACAGCGGCGACGTGGCCAACTACCGGGAGCTGCTCACCGAGATCGACCAGTGGCACGCGAAGCAGATGCTCTACCTGCTCGAGCGCCTCGACGCGTATCGGGAGGAGGGCGGCACGGTGCTCGACAACACCGCCGTCGTCTGGATGAACTCGATGACCGACGGAAACGCCCACAGCAGCGCCGACATGCCGGTGGTGATGGCCGGGAGCCTGGGCGGCTTCTTCAAGCAGGGCAGCTACGTGGACCTCCGAAGCGGCTCCAGCCGCAGGCCCCACAACATGCTGCTCACCACCTTCATGAACGGAATGGGCGTTCCGGAGACCCACTTCGGTGCGAAGGACCTCGGGAGCTCCGGGACCTTCACCCAGCTTCTGGCGTGAAGCGGAATGGTCTGTAGATGCGACTGAACGAGAACCGCCTGCCTCTGATCCTCTCCCTATTCCTGGTCGCTGTCGCGGTCGGCTGCGACCGCGTGGGAGGCGTGGAGGACGCCGGCACCGCGCCGGACGCGGGCCTGTCCCACGACGACGGCGGGACTCCGACGGACGGTGGCGCGCCCGAGGAGGACGCGGGCATGCCGGATGGCGGATCGCTCGATGCCGGCGAGCCGCCTGCTCCACTGGAGAAGACGGGCACGTTCCACCGGCGCAAGAAGTTGATCCAGTGGGGCTGGGACACCCCTTCCGCCGCCTACGTCCGCGCGAACCTCGCCACCATGGAGGCGATGCCGTTCGACGGGATCACCCTCTTCCCCGGCAAGGCGACGTCCAACCGCTCCGAGAGCCTGGTGACGATGTTCGACCCGGAGCTCTGGGACGACACGCGGCTGGATGAGGAGAGCGTGGTGGCGCTGCGCCCCTCCCGCTTCACCGACAACTTCCTGATGCTGTACACGTTCGACGGCGACCTCATCTCCTACTGGGACGACGAGGCCTGGGCGCGCATCACCGCGAACATGAAGCGGCTCGCCGAGCTCGCGCGCAAGGGCGGGCTCCCGGGCATCTTCTGGGACAGCGAGGACTACGGTCTTTCGCCCTGGGAGTTGGCGCGCAAGGCCGAGGGGCGGACGAAGGAGGAGCTGGCGGCGCAGATGCGGCTGCGCGGCCAGCAGGTGATGCGCGCGTGGCAGGAGGGGTATCCGGAGATCAAGATCCTCACCTCCATCCTGCTCTACGCCTCATACCGGGGCATGAGCCCCGCCTTCGAGATGCAGCCGCACTTCATCAACGGCATGCTCGACGTGATGGAGCCGGGCGTGACCCTCATCGAGGGCCACGAGCTGGTCTACTACTGGACCACCACCGAGCAGTGGTTCGGCGGGTTCCGCAACGTCCGGGAAGCCTACCGGGACACGCTGATCGATCCGGCGAACTGGGCGAAGTACGACGCGCAGGTCCAGGTGGGCACGTCGACCTACGCGGACTACTCGGACGCGCTGAGCCCCGAAGAGCGGAGCAGGCACGAGCACCACGTCTACATGGGCCTCGCTCTCACCGACGAGTACCAGTTCTATTTCCACGAGCAGTTCGCGTTCTGGCCCAACAGCGACAACCCGCTGGCACTGCCCATCCAATCGCAGACGCCGTACCCGGGGATCCTCGACGGGCTGCAGAAGGCGCGCGGGTTGATCGAGTCGGGACAGCGGCTCGGCTACGACCTGCAGAGCGGGTCCGTGCGCACGGGCGTGGTGGTGGAGATCGCCGAGCCCGCGCACAAGGACGTACGACCCTCGACCTTCACGGTCAGCGTTCAGGCCGAGAACGCGAACCGGGTCCGGCTCTACCGGAACGGGATGCTGTTCGAGGAGCGTGAGGCGCACCCGTTCGAGTTCACGCTGAGCGACCTCGAGCCCGGTCCGCACGGGTTGATCGCGCGCGCTCGCCACGCCGGGACGGGAGAGTGGGGGACCTCCGGCGCGATCATCGTGGACGTGGAGTAGCGCGCCCGCCTCGCCGTCAGCAGCCGCGCTCCTTCAGCGCGTCGATGAGCTTCGCCCTCGCGTCGTTCATCCGGACGGCGCCGTGGCTGGGGACGATGTGGTCGAAGTCGAGCGCCTTCACCTGCGCGATGGAGGCCGCGAAGGCATCGCGGTCCTTCACCTGCTTGAGGAACAGCCGGCTGACGCCGAAGCGGCCGTAGGTTCCGAAGATCGTGAAGATGAGCCAGGCGCCGAAGCCCTTCGGGTTCTCGATGTTGAAGACGAGGTCCGTCACCAGCAGCGCGCGGGAGGCTGCGTGCAGGAAGACGCTCTCCCGCAGGGACGGGATCCCTTCGATGGGGACGTGCCGCAGCTCGGCCTCGTGGGGCCACGGATCCACACCCAGCACGCCGTGCCACTTCAGCGCGGGCAGCTTCTCGCGGCAGCCCACCGGCCCCCAGAGTCGCGCGGCCGGGTGCGCGGCAGAGGCGGCCTGCATGCCGCCCGTGTGGAACAGGCTCGGCGCCACGATGTCGGTGACCTCCCCCGCCCCGGCGAGCTGCGCCCCGGTGAGGTTCGATCCCGGCGAGTGCAGCACCCGTCCCTGCGCGAGCTGCACCACCACGGTGCGAACCGGCAGCAGCACCGCGGGCATCTTCACCGCAGAGTCGAGGAAGGTGAGGTTGGGGAGCGTCATGGGCGAGGGCTTATCGCGATTTCTGCGGCCCCCCCAATCGTCAGGAAGGCCGAAACGTGAGACACGTCCCTCCGGCGAATCCAGATGGCCCAGAACTCTCCGATCCCGTCCCCCGTCCTCGGCGTCGCGCTGCTGCTCTTCATCTCCGGCTGCAACTGTGGCGGCGTGGAGGTCATCACCACCGCGGACGCGTTCTGCCGCGAGATGGCGCGGCTCCAGTGCGAACAGGGTGTTCGCTGTGACCGCGTGAGCAAGCGTCACCAGGACCTGTGTGAAGAGTCCGCGTCGGCCCAGTGCGCGGTGCTTTCGGAGCGGGTGGGGCGAGGACACACGACCTTCAACCGCGAGGCAGCCCAGGCGTGCGTGGACGCGAGCAGCGACGAGACGCGGCGCTGCGACCGCGACCGGGGGATCGCCTGGTTCCAGCCGCCCGCGTGGGCGGTCGTTGAACCGGTGGACGGGTACTCCGGCAACCGGATCTGCAACCGCGGCAGCGTTTCTACCGGATGGGTGGGCTTTCGCAGTCCGGTCCCTCAATGCGACGAGGTATTCGCCGCTGCGACCGCTGCGGGACAGGCCTGTCTCACCGCCGACGACTGTCGCGACGTCGGCCATACCTGCGCGGGCGACGGTTGTGACCGGCGGTGCCAGGCTGCAGGAAAGGCCGGATTGCCATGCATGCCGTCCGGTAGCTGTGGCCTCGAAGCGACGTGTGATTTCGAAAGCTGGACCTGCACCACGTCCAACGCCTGCACCAGCGACTCCTGTCCACAGACGGAGTACTGCACGCCTGACACGAAGATGTGCGAGCCGAAGCTCGGACTCGGCGAGATCTGCTCCACATACGTGCGCCCATGCGCGGAAGGGCTGTACTGCGCCGAGTCCCAACGCTGCGAGCCCATCGGCAACGTGGGGGACGCCTGCACGAGCTGGGACGGTTGCGTGCTCGGGCTGCGCTGCGTGGACGGCACCTGTCAGGAGCGGCTCGGCGAGGGCCAACCGTGTGCGGACTCGAAGCTCGGCGCGGACTCGTGTCTGCACTGCCAGCCGCACCTCGCGTGCGATCGGGTTCTCGGCACCTGCGAGCGCCCGCGCGTCGTGGCGACCGGAGAAGTCTGCACGACCCACAGCCTGCAGTGCGCCTGGAACGAGCGTTGTGCGGGCGCGGAGCTACCGCTGGATGGTGGCACCGGACGCCCGGGCCGCTGTGAACCACCACGGGCGGTCGGCGAAGCCTGCGCGTCGAACGAGGAATGCGCAGCGGGCACTCACTGCGGCGAAGGCGCGCGCTGCACCGCCAGCGGTGAAGGCTCCCCATGCCTCGTCGACTACGAGTGTCCGAACACACACCGCTGCGCCAACGGCGCTTGTCGCGCACTTCCCGGCCTCGGAGAAAGTTGCCTCGAGAGTCTTGGGCGCTGCGCCGACTCGTTCGTGTGTGCCTCCGGGCAGAACCCACCTGTCTGTGCCCGGTTCTACGCGGATGAGGGCGAGGCGTGCGCCCACGCTCCCGGGTCGTGCAAGTTCCCGTTCGAGTGTGTCGGGGGGCAATGCATCGAGGTTGGAACGATCGGGAAGCCGTGCCGGCACCACCAATGCGACGTCGGCGCTTGTGAGGTGACTGGGACGGATGGCGTAGGGGCCACCTGCGTTCCTCCCCGTCCGTACGGTGCGCCCTGCTCTTCGGGCACCGAATGCGAATCGGGCATCTGCGACGCCAGGCGATGCGCGTCGCTGTGCGGGAGTGGGACCTGATGACGGTCCCCGGCCGACCGTCGCCGTCACGAGGTCTCCCGCCTCCGGCGCAGGCTCCGCCGGAGGAGGCGGGGAGTCGAAGCGCGCTACCCCTTCGGGACGAACACGCGGTAGCTGCGGGAGACGAGCATCGACTGGATGTGATCGCTCGCCTCGCGGCCGTTGCCCAGGGAGATGGCGATGTGGCCGTGCACCTTGTGCGCGCCGCCTCCGCGGGCGTGGACGATGATCGCGCCGGGCGGAAGGTTCCGCGGGTTGCTCACCCGGATCTCCTTGAACCGGGAGTCGCGCGAGAGGACGTTGGCGTACATGTACGCGGACGGCTGCCGGGGCACGCGCAGCCCGGCCTTCTCCAGCGAGTTGGCCACGCCGCGGGCGCACCAGCCGCGGGTGTTCATCGACTGGGCCACGCCACGCGCCACGTTCGCCAACTTCGCGGCCCTGGGGCCGTAGGTCTTGGAGCTGGAGGAGGTCGAACGCGCAGGCGCCTTCTTCTTGGCGCTCGACGGCTTGGAGAAGCTGTCGGAGCGGCCCGGGATCTTCAGCGTCTTCCCGGCCACGATGAAGTTGACGTTCCGGATGTTGTTGGCGCGGGCCAGCGACGCGACGGTGGTCCCGAAGCGCTGCGCGATGGCTCCCAACGTGTCCCCACTCTTGATTCGGTAGCTCATTCAGGTCTCGCTTGCTTGACCGAGCGTACGTTCTCGGCGCCTGATGGTTTTTCGCGCCCACCCGGCCAGAGGTTGCGTGAGATCTCGCCGCAATGCGGCGAAACCTTCCCCGCCAGAGCAGGAGAACCCGTCGATGCGAGTACTTGAAGATGAGGTGCAGCGGTTCCTCTCCGGGAATCCGGAGGCTTCCGAGGCCCGCGCGGTCCTGGAGGACACCCTGGGCTCCGAGCACGAGGCGCTCCGGGCGCGCGCGGGGGGACTCCTCCTCGATGCGCTCGGGGGGGCGGGGGAGATGGCGCCGCTCATCCTCGAGGTGCTGCAGGAGTCGTGGTCGCCCATCCCCGTGACCCTGGTGGACCGGGCGCTCGAGGCGACCCTCTCCTTCCTGCGCGGCTGGGACGGCGAGGCGCAGCCGGTGGACGACGTCGCGTTGCTGTGGGCGGGCCTCGCGCGCGAGGAGGCTTCGCTGGGTTCGCGGTTGCTCGAGCACGCGGGTGACGGGGCGTGGGCCGTCCGGCGCGCCGCGGTCGGGGCGATGGGGCGGCTGCCCGAGGCGGCAGGGGAACACGTGGCCGCCGTGGCCGGGCTGGTGGGAGACCCGGACCCGCGGGTGTCCGAGGCGGCCGTCGAGGCGCTCGGAGCGATCGCGCCGGTGGATCCTGTGCGCGCGTTGCCCATCCTCGTGGCCGAGATCTCCCGGGGCGAGGGCGACCGAAGGCTCCTCGCGCTGAGCGCGGTGCGCGGGCTGATGGAGGAAGCGGTGAGCGAGAACCGCCCGCTGCCACCGGGAAGCGCGGGGCTCGATCAGTCGCTCCTCGCCGCCGCGAGCGATCCGGACCCGGCGGTGCGGGTCCAGGCGGTGGCGGCGCTGGGCCTGTCGGCGGGACGAGGCGACGCGGTGGAGCGCGCTCTCTCCCGCGCCCTGGCCGACGAGAACGTGGACGTGGGCGCCAGCGCGGCCACCGCACTGCTCCGGCTCGGGAGCGGGGTGCCGAAGGCGGTGGAGCTTCTCTCCGGGTTGCTCGCCTCCGAGTCGGAGGAGGCGCAGGACGCCGCGTTCACCGCGCTCGAGCCGCTGGAG
>CAZCWA010000125.1:0-11944 GCA_964502265.1 uncultured Myxococcaceae bacterium
GGTCGAGCTTCCCCTGGCGGGCGAGCTCGGTGAGGTCGCGGCCGTACTTCTCCAGCGCGCGGTAGGTGTCCTCCGCCTCCTGGCTGGTGACCCGGCTGCCGCCTCGCACGTCCTTGAGCACGCTCAGCACGCGGTCGCGGTTCACGCCCACGCTCTTGAGCACGTCCCCGGCCGCCCCCTTGTCCTGCGCCAGCGCGAGCAGCAGGTGCTCGGAGGAGGTGAACTCGTCCTTCAGCGCCCGGGCCTCGTCCTCCGCCTTGTCGAAGAGCTTCATCAGCCGGGGGCTGAGCGATCCGCCCTCGCCGGAGGAGACGCGGGGGAGCCTGGACAGGGCCTCCTCCAATCGCGACTCGGCCAGCTTCACGTCCGCCCCCACGCGCCGGAGCACCGGCACCACCAGGCCGTCCTCCTGCGCGAAGAGGGCCGAGAGCAGGTGCTCGGGCTCGATCACCGGGTGTCCGGCCCGGCGAGCGCTCGACTGTGCCGCCTGGATGGCGTCCTGCGCCTTGATGGTGAACTTGTCGATTCTCATGGCAGTTCGAACGTAAGCGGGGAGGGGGGCTTGGCAAGGCACGCGGGGGCGGGTACACACCGCGGCCCACTTCCGGGGGGAGGCAGGAACATTGGAGAGCCACGGCGGCTACCTCTGCCGGCTGGACAGCATTGACGCACGCGCCATCGTCCGGCTCGCGCGGCGCGCCCTGCCGATGGACGGGGTCACCGACCGCGGTGACGTCTCCCTCCTCATCTCGGTGCTGGCGGACCGCAAGGTGGTCCGGTTCGCGTACGACGCGGCCTTCACCTACGGCCGGCGCGGCGCCCGCTGGTACGAGCACCACCACGCGCTCGCGCGGCTCCTCTCCCGCGAGCTGGGAACCGCGGTGCACGCGTACGTGCTGGACGCGGACGACCTCGAGGCGGTGCAGAGCTACGGCAACGGCCTCCCGGTGGGCGGCGAGCGGTTGTCGGTGGTGGACGCGGAGCTGCCGGAAGAGCTCGAGGACCTCCACGCGCTGGACGACGCCGCGTTCGAGCGGCTGAAGGAGCGCTGGCCGCTCGGGCACCTGGCGCGGGTGTACGGCGTGTCGCGCGAGGACCTCGTCCGGATGCCCCGGGCCGCGCGTGGGGTGCTGGTGGACCTGGACTCGCCGCGCCCCGCGGACCTCGAGGCCGCGTCCATGCTGCTGCCGGTGCAGGCGTCCGCCCTCCGGGTGGGCTGAAGACCGGCTGCTCGGGACGGGCTACTCGCGGCGGTGGCCGGCGCGCTCGTCCTCCAGCGCCACCAGGCCCTTCACCTTCTCGGACCGGAAGTACTGCGCGAGCAGGAGGAACCCGCCCGCCACCACGGCGGTGTGAAAGCCGGTGGCCAGCAGCATCAGGGTGGGGAAGGCCTCGGTGACCAGCTCGGCGGCTGCGGCGTCCGGCTGGTCCCGGGCCACCAGCGGCGCGGCGGCCCGGCCCATCCGCTGCGCCACCACCGCCCACATCGCGCCCTCGGCGGTGCGGAGGAACGCGGCGACGAGCAAGCTGCCGGAGAGGATGCGGCGCAGCAGATCCCGGGGAACGTCGCCTTTGCCGAGGAAGCGGGCGGCCGAGGCGAAGGCGAAGGCACACGCCACCGCCAGGCCCCCGAGCGCGAGCCCGCGCGGAACCTTCATCCCCTCCAACGCGGCCACCTGGGCGTTGGCCATGGCGCGCATCTGCTCGGGGTCGGCGAAGAAGGACATCCGCTCCGCGTTCTCGTCCACGCGGCGGCGCTGCTCGTCGAGCGCTGCCAGGCCCATGGCCTCCGCCGCGGCAGACAGGCCCACCATCGCCGAGAGAATCAAGGCGACCAGCGCCAGCCTGCGCACGCGCGTGGGCATGGTCGAAGTTGACCTACGGGCGGGCGCGGGCGGCGTCCACGTAGCGCAGGCGCAGGTCCGCGAGGAGGTGCTCGAAGAGGCGCTCTTCGTCCGCGGTGAGGTTGCCGCGGGTCTTCTCCCGGAGCATCCCGAGCACGTCCAGCGTCTGGCGCGCTGCGGGAAGGTCCAGGGCCGAGCGCTGCCCGGTCTCGGGGTTCGGGCTCTCGCCGAGCTGGATCAGCGCGGTCTGCGCGAGCCCGAGGAGAAACGCGGTGAGATCGATGGCGGCCGCGTCCTCCGACGGGTCGCGCATCACGAACGTCTCGCCGCGCTTCTCGGTCACGACGCGGGGTCCTCCGAGCCGCCCTCCGCGTCCGAACCGGCATCCTCGTCCATGTCGTCGTCTTCGTCCTCGTCGTCGAAGTCCTCTTCGCCGGCGATGGCGGTCTCGACCACCGTCCCCTTCTCGGAGATGTCCTCGAGGGACTGCAGGTGCTTCTCCCACACCTTCTCGTCCAGCAGGCCCATGCGGATGTAGCGTTCTGCGGTCCGCTTATCGAGGCGCCGGGGGTCCATGGTCTCCGCCATTTGAAGCAAGCTCCCGTAAATACGTTGGAAAAAGGTGCGGCACCCTATAGCACGCAATGACCGTGTCAACGCTCCTGCTCCCTCGAGGTCTGTACGCGCTCGTCGACGATGGTGTCCGGCCGGAGGTGCCCCTCCTCCAGAAGGTCCGCTGGGTGCTCGACGGCGGCGCGCGGGTGCTCCAGCTCCGGCTCAAGCGCACGGCGCTGCGCGAGGCGGTCTCCCTGTGTCGCGAGGCGGTGGCGCTGTGCCGGCACGCGGGCGCGGTGTGCATCGTCAACGACCGGGTGGACCTGGTGATGCTCAGCGGCGCGCACGGCGTGCACCTCGGCGAGGAGGACCTCCCGGTGGCGGAGGCGCGAAGGCTGCTCGGGCCACACATCCTGCTCGGCGCCACGGTGCGCCACGCGGAGGGGGCCAGGCGCGCGCTGGAGCAGGGCGCAGATCACGTGGGGATGGGGCCCGTCTTCCAGACGAACACCAAGGTGGTGACGCATCCTGCGCTCGGGCCCGAGGGGCTGCGGCGCGAGGTGCGGCAAAGCCCCCTGCCGGTGGTCGCGATCGCGGGGATAGGCCTCCACAACATCCGCGAGGTCGCCGCGGCCGGTGCGCACGCGGCGGCGGTGGCCTCGGACCTGCTCTGTGCCGACGATCCGGTCGCCCGCACCCGCGCGCTGGTCGAAGCCTTCGGCGAGGTCGAACAGGACGACAGGAGCCGCAAGGTCCCATGAGCACGACGAACCCCCACGCCGGGCCGCCCGGAAGCCACCGCCGCACGGGCCACGCGCGGCGCCCGAACATCGGCATCACGCCCGACGTCTCCACCCCCACCCCGGATGCGCCGCACGTGCGCTACGAGCTCAAGGCGGCGTACGCGGAGAGCGTGGTGCGCGCGGGTGGGCTGCCGTTCGTGTTGCCCTACAGCGACGATTCCCAGGTCATCGACCTCTACCTCGACCGGGTGAGCGGCATCGTCGTCACCGGCGGCGCCTTCGACATCCCGCCGGAGGCCTACGGCGAGGCGGCGCGGGAGGGGCTGGGCGCGCTCAAGCCCAGCCGCACCGCCTTCGAGACGGAGATCATCCGCCGCGCGCTGGCGAGGAACCTGCCGCTGCTCGGCGTGTGCGGCGGGATGCAGCTTCTCCAGGTGGTCCTCGGCGGCACGCTCTACCAGGACATCCGCCGCGAGTGCGCCAGGGCCGCGAACCACGAGCAGGCGCACGACCGCACGCAGCCCCAGCACCCGGTGGACGTGAAGGACGGGACGCTGCTGGCGGAGCTGGTGGGGAAAGGTCAGCTCATGGTGAACAGCACCCACCACCAGGCCTGCCACCGCATCCCCGAGGGCGTGAAGGTCTCCGCCGTCGCGCCGGATGGCGTGGTCGAGGCGATAGAGGATGCGCGCTACGCGTTCGCGCTCGGGGTGCAGTGGCATCCGGAGCTGCTCATCCACTCGGTGCCGGCACACCTCTCCATCTACAAGGGGCTGGTGGCCAGGGCGCGCGAGAGCCGGCGGTAGGCCCTTCGGCGGCTGCGGGCGGGCGCGAAAATCGCGGCGGTATTGCAATACACGAGAGGCGTGGCCGAGAACCTGCTCCGCAGGTCTATACTCTCCGCGGACTCGTCGACATCCCGCGCGCGCCTTCCGCGGCGCGGGCCTGAAGAAGAAGGATCATCCATTATGCATGGGCTGCGCGCGTGGGCACTGGCGGCATTCGTCGGGGCAGCGGTCGTCTCGGGGTGCAACTGCGATCCGTCCGAGGTGGACACGGACGGCGGCGTGGACGCGGGCGACATCGTGGGACCCGGCGCGGACGGTGGCGGCACCGGTGACGGCGGTGATGGAGGCGGCGATGCGGGTGAGCCGATCGTCGTCGACCCCACCGATCCGGAGAACGAGATCAAGGACTCGGACTGCGACGGGCTCAGCGACGCGGAGGAGTTCTCCACCGTCTACGCCGGCGGACTGAAGACGGATCCGGCGAACCCGGACACCGACGGCGACGGCATCCCCGATGGCGTGGAGCTCGGGCGGACCTCGTCGATCGATCCGGCGTGCACGAACTTCGTCGGCGATCAGGACCCGACCACGACCACGCTGCCCACGGTGGCGGACACCGACGGGGATGGACTGGCGGACGGCGCGGAGGACGCCAACCGCAACGGGCGGGTCGATCCGGGCGAGACCAACCCCAACGATCCGGACAGCGACGGCGACGGGCTCAGCGATGGGCACGAGGTGAACGTCACCACCACCGACCCGCTGGTGCGCGACACCGACGGCGATGGCATCAACGACGGCGTCGAGGTGAACGTCACCGGGACCAACCCGAAGCTGGCGGACTCCGACGGCGACGGCTGCACCGACGGGCAGGAGGACCTCAACCAGAACGGCGTGGTCGACCCGGGCGAGTCGGATCCGAACGACGGGAGCGACTGCGGTCCAGGCAACGTGCCGGACGCGGACGGTGACGGCATCCCCGACGCGATCGAGGACGCCAACCGCAACGGCATCTATGAGCCGCAGCTCGGCGAGACGAACTGGCAGGACGCGGACACCGATGGCGACGGGATCCCGGACGGCGTGGAGGACGCCAACCGCAACGGTCAGTGGGACCCGGGCGAGTCCAACCCCCGGCGCATCGACACCGACTGCGACGGGCTGGTGGACGGTGCGGGCTTCGGCGGGTTCATCGGCGAGGCGGACCACGGGACGGATCCGACGAAGTGGGACACCGACGGGGACGGGCTTCCGGACGGGCTCGAGGTGGGCGTGGTGACGTGGCCGGACACCGCCAACTGCCCGGCGCAGTTCCTCGACGTGCACCCCGCCTCGACCACCAACCCGACCAACCCCGACTCCGACGGCGACGGCATCCCGGACGGGGCGGAGGACGCCAACCAGGACGGCGCGCTGGACCCGGGCGAGCTGAACCCCAACGATCCGGCGGACGGCGCGGGCCCCGCGGGACAGGTCTGCACCCTGAACAACATCAAGCCGGTGCTCTTCCGGCAGGAGGGGCAGCCGGACCTCCAGCTCGGCCTGCCGACCTCGTTCACCGAAATCAGCCAGGTCGTCCAGGGCGGGCAGGTGCGCGGGATGATGGGCTACGACCCCACCAGCCGGGTGGCGTTCCTCGTCTACCGGCGGGCGGCGCCGGCGGGGAGCGTGACCGCGGACGAGGCGGCAATCCGCGCGCAGATCGCCCAGGCGGGGGCGCTGAGCGCTCCGGTCACCGAGCCCTTCACGAGCTGGGACAACCACCCGTCGATCATCGGCACCTACGATCAGGCGGGGAACGCGGACGTGAAGACGCGCGCCAACGACCTGGCCAACGCGCTGATGGGGCCGGGCTCGGGCGTGCTCTCCGGCGTGGCGGGCGTGAACGGGCCGTTCAAGGTGCAGGCGCAGCTGGTGCGGCGGTCGGCGCAGTCGCTGGTGGTGCTGGTGGCGCTGGTGCCGCAGAACCTGTTCACCGAGCCGGGGATCTTCACCATCGGCGACGTGGCGGCGGGCTCCGCGCTGGCCCAGTTCGGTGACGGCAGGCCGGTCCAGTGCGAGGTCTTCAACCCGGGCAACAGCAAGGTCGACTTCCTCTTCGTGGTCGACGACTCGTGCTCGATGGCGACTTCGCAGGGCGTGCTCGCCGGCGCGGCCGACGCGGTGGAGGCGGCGCTCAACAACTCCACCCTCGACTGGCGGGTGGCGATGGTGACCAGCGAGTACCACCTGGGGACCAGCGCGACGTCGGGCAACATCTTCCGGCTGCGCGGCTGGGTGGGGAAGAACGACGCCCAGGCGATTCAGCAGTTCAAGGCGTGGCTGACGCCGAACTCCAACTGCTCGGGCGGGAGCTGCTCGGTGGTCAATCCGCAGCCGGCCTGCGGTCCGTGGGGCGGGCGCAACGGGGGCTGCTGGGTGACCACGGGCGGCAGCGGAGCGGAGGGACTGCTCGGGGCCGCGCGCAAGGCGGTCAACGACATCACCCCGGGAGCGCCGGGCGGCGGGCAGATGCTGATGCGGCCGGATGCGGAGCTGGTGGTGGTGCTGCTCGGTGACGCGGACGATCAGACGACGATGTACACCGCGACCTCCTCGTCCTCGGGGGGCTGGGAGAACGTGCAGAACTTCGTCGAGTTCTTCACCGGCACGGGTCCCAACACCCAGGAGCGCCGCAACAAGCTCAACCGGGTGATCCCCGTCCACGGGATCGTCTGTCCCGCGGGCAGCATCTGCAACGGCGAGAGCGGGCAGACGAACACGCGCCACGGCGCGGTGATCACCGCCACCAGCGGCATCCGCGGTGAGCTGTGCCAGCCGGTGCCCGGGAACTCCAACGCGGACTGCAGCGCGGGCGTGGTGCAGGGCTCGGTCAACGCGACCATCACCGCCATCATCAACAACGCCATCGCCGGCGCGGGCCACCAGACGAACAAGCCGGCCATCGGCGCTTCGGTGAAGGTGGCGCTCAGCGCGGTGCAGGACGCGGGGCAGTGCAACGCGAACAACGTCCCGCGCAGCCGGGTCGACGGGTTCGACTACAACGGCCTGCAGCGGACGATCAGCTTCTTCGGCGCCTGCCGTCCGGCGGGGATGGGGACCACCGCGGCGGTCTCGTACCGGTACTGGGTGGACACGACCTCCAACCCCAACGGGAACCCGCCGCCGTGCGCCAACGACCCGTTCTACGACGCGAACGATCCCGACTTCTGCCAGGGCCGGCTCGAGTGCAACGAGCAGCAGAACACCTGCGAGTGCCCCGCCAACTGCGGTGGGACCCCGCCGCCGGGGATGGTGTGCAACTCGAACAAGCTGGTCTGTGACTTCGTCTGCACGCCGGACTGCGGCGGGGCGTGCACCGGCTACACGACCTGCGACACCAACACCTGCGCCTGCCAGTGCGTGCAGAGCGCGTCGTGCCCGGCCGGCTTCACCTTTCAGAGCGGCGGCGGGGTCTGCGGCTGCGTCTGCGATACCGCGGCGCTGGACTGCGGGCCGACGTTCGAGGCCAACCCGGACACCTGCGCGTGCGAGTGCCGCTCCGACTGTGGTGGCTGTCCGCAGGGCCAGGTGTGCAACCAGTCCCTCTGCATGTGCGTCAGCGGCGGCATCAACTGACGCAGGACGCGGGAAGGGCCGCTGACGCGGCGCGGCGGGGGGCGTTATCCTCGCCGCATGAGCGTTCACGGAAACGACACGCATGAGGTGCTGAACCAGCCGCCCGTCCTCGTGGGCTACGACGCGCTGAGGCAGGACGTGGCGCTGCGGGACGGGCTCCGGCGCGAGGCCGAGTGGGCGCTGGCCGAGTTGTCGCCGCTCTCGTTGCGCGCGGGGACGGAGGAGGCGTTGGGCCTGGGCGCGCTCGCCAACGAGCACCCGCCGAGGCTGCGCACCCACGACCGCTACGGTCACCGGATCGACGAGGTGGAGTACCACCCGGCGTACCACGCGCTGATGACCACCGCCGTGGAGGCGGGGCTCGGGGCGCATCCCGCGCGGGGCACCGGCGGCACCGGCCGCTTCAGGAAGGGCGCCCACCTCGCGCGGGCGGCGGGGTTCTACATCTGGTCGCAGGTGGAGAGCGGGCACGGCTGCCCCATCTCGATGACCTACGCCGTGGTGCCGGCGCTGCGGGTGCAGCCGGAGCTGGCGGCGGTGTGGGAGCCGCGCTTCACCGCTCGCAGCTACGACTTCGGCCTGCGTCCCGCATCGCAGAAGGCGGGCGCGCTCTGCGGCATGGCCATGACCGAGAAGCAGGGGGGCTCCGACGTCCGGGCGAACACCACCCGCGCGGAGGCGCTCGAGGGCGGGGGTGGTCCCGGGAGGCTCTACGCGCTCACCGGGCACAAGTGGTTCTGCTCCGCGCCCATGTGCGACGCGTTCCTCATGCTCGCGCAGGCGCCCGGCGGGCTGTCCTGTTTCCTCGTTCCGCGGGTGCTGGAGGACGGGACGCGCAACGCCATCCGGCTGCAGCGGCTGAAGGACAAGCTGGGCAACCGGTCGAATGCCTCGAGCGAGATCGAGCTGCACCGCGCGCACGGCTGGCTGGTCGGTGAAGAGGGCCGGGGCGTGCGGACGATCATCGAGATGGTGAACTTCACCCGGCTCGACTGCGTGATCGGCTCTTCGTCGCTGATGCGGACGGGGTTCGTGCAGGCGCTCCACCACGCGCGGCACCGCAGCGCCTTCGGCAAGCGGCTCGCGGACCAGCCGCTGATGCGCAACGTGCTGGCGGATCTGGGCCTCGAGGCGGAGGCGGCCACGCAGCTCATGGTGCGGCTCGCCACCGCCTGCGACCGCGCGGACGAAGGGGGCGAGGACGCGGAGCGGGAGGCGCACTTCAAGCGGCTCGCGCTCTCGGTGTCCAAGTTCCTCGTCTGCAAGCGCGCGGTCGCCCACACCGGCGAGGCGCTCGAGTGCCTGGGCGGGAACGGCTACGTCGAGGACAGCGGGATGCCGAGGCTCTACCGGGAGGCGCCGGTGAACTCGATCTGGGAGGGCAGCGGGAACGTCAACGCGCTCGACACGCTGCGCGCCGCCTCGAGGCAGCCCCAGAGCGTGGCCGTCTTCTTCGAGGAGGTGGCGCGGGCGAGGGGAGGCAACCGCCACCTCGACCGGGCGGTGGAGGCGCTGCAGGCGGAGCTGGCGGACGGCAGCGAGATCGAGGTCCGCAGCCGGCGGATCGTCGAGCGGCTCGCGCTGGTGCTGCAGGGCGCGCTGCTGGTGCAGCACTCGGCGCCGGAGGTGGCGGACGCGTTCTGCGCCTCGCGGCTCGGCGGGGACTGGGGCGGGGTGTACGGGACGCTGCCCGCGAAGGTGGACTTCGAGGCGATCCTCGGGCGCGCGCTGCCGGAGTAGCCGTCCGGGTCCCGCGGCTCAGAGCTCGAAGACGAGCCGCTCCGGAGGCGCGTGGCGCAAGGAGAGGTAGACGCGGTGGGCCTCGCGCAGGAGGTCCTCGCCGGTCTCCACGCCCCCGTGGGGGAAGGCGGCGCCCCCAACGCGGATCCGCGCCTGGACCGTCCCGGTGGGCCACTTCACCGGCAGCGCCAGCACCCGCTCCACGAGGCGGTGTGCCAGGCAGCGGGCCCCCGGCAGATCCGTCTCCGGCAGCAGCACCACGAAGTTGTTGAGGTCCATCCGGAACAACCGGTCCGCGCCGCGCAGGGCCTCGCCCACCGCCCTCGCCACGTCCGCGAGCAGGGCGTCGCAGCCCGCCTTCCCGAGGCCGTAGCGCAGGCTCCCGTAATCGTGCAGGCCGAACATCAGGACCGCCACCGGGCGTTCGTAGCGCCGCGCGCGCGCGAGCTCCGCGTCCAGGGACGCCTTGAGCTGTCCGTAGGTGGCGGCGCCGGTGAGCGGGTCTACCGGGCGCAGCTGCGAGAGCTCGTCCTCCACCACGGCGTAGCGGCGCTGCAGGTCGTTGACGAGGAGCAGCGCGTTCATCCGCGCCTGCAGCTCGAAGAGGCGGAAGGGCTTGGTGAGGAAGTCGTTCGCGCCCAGCTCCATGCCGCGCAGCTTCCCCTCCATCTCGCCCTGGGCGGTGAGGAGGATGACCGGGAGGCCGGCGGTGCGCGGGTCCGCCCTGAGCGCCGCGAGGACCTCGTAGCCGTCCTTGCGCGGCATCATCCGGTCCAGCAGCACCAGGTCCGGCAGCTCCTCGGCGATGCTCTCCAGCGCCTCCTGCCCGTCGGCCGCCTGCCGGACCGCGTGGCCGAGCTGCCCGCAGATGTCCTGCAGGAGGGCGCGGGTCTGCGCGTCGTCGTCCACGACGAGGATGCGGGAGGGGGGCGGTGAGGCGGGGAGGGGCACGGTCTAGTCTCCGCGGATGCGGCTCTCGAAGCGGGTGTACTCGCCGAGGAAGATGAGGTCGATGCTTCCCACCGGGCCGTTTCGCTGCTTGGCCACGATGAGCTCCACCTCGATCGCGCGGCGCGCGCCGCCCTCGGTCTCGCCGCCGCCGTCCTCGCCCTTGTTCTCCTGGTGGATGAACATGACCACGTCCGCGTCCTGCTCGATGGCGCCGGACTCGCGCAGGTCCGAGAGCATGGGCTTGCCATCCTTGCGCTCCTCCACCTTACGCGAGAGCTGCGAGAGCGCCACGATGGGGACCTCCAGCTCCTTGGCGAGCTGCTTCAGGCTGCGGCTGATCTGCGAGATCTCGAGCTGGCGGCTCTCCTTGGCCGCGGTGGGCGAGCTCATCAGCTGCAGGTAGTCGACGACGAGCAGGCCGATGCCGTCGGGGTAGTTCTGCTTCAGCCGCCGCGCCTTGGAGCGCAGGTCGAACGGGGTGAGCGAGCCGGTGTCGTCGATGAAAAGCGGCGCCGAGTGGAGCTGGCCTGCGGCCTCGGCGAACTTCTCGTGGTCGAGCTGGCTCATCCGCCCGCCACGCAGCTTGCCCATCTCGATCCGCGCGTGCGACGCGAGCAGACGCATCAGGAGCTGCTCGGAGGGCATCTCCAGCGAGAAGATCCCCACCGGCTTGTTCTCGTTCAGCGCCACGTGCACCGCGATGTTCATCACCAGGGAGGTCTTCCCCACGCCGGGGCGCGCCGCGAGGATGATCAGCTCGCCGGGGTGGAAGCCGGTGAGCTGGCGGTCCAGGTCCACGAAGCCGGTGGGCAGCCCGGTGATGCCGCCGCCGCCCTGTTGCATCTTGTCCAGCAGGGCCAGGGTGGGCTCGAGCAGCTCGCGCACGCTCTTGAGCGCGCCCTCGCGGCGCTTGTCCGCGATCTGGAAGATCTTCTGCTCCGCCTCGTCGAGCAGCGCCTCGAGCTCGCCCTGGGGACCGGAGGCGGCCTGCTGGATCTCCCGCGCCGCCTGCGCCAGCCGGCGCCGGATGGCGTGGTCCTTCACGATCTGCGCGTACTGCTGGCCGTTCTGCGCCAGCGGCACCACCTGATCGAGGCTCATCAGGTACGCGGGCCCGCCCACCGTGGCGAGGGTGCCCTCGACCTTGAGCTGCTCGGCGAGGGTGAGGTGATCGATGCTCGTGCTCTTGTCGAAGAGCGCGCGCATGGCGGCGAAGATCTTCGAGTGCGCGGGGTGGGCGAAGTCCTCGTGATCGACCGCCGCCGCCACCTGGTCGAAGATCTCGTTGTCCGCCAGCACCGCCCCGAGAACGGCCCGCTCCGCGGCCAGATCCTCGAGCACCTTCCCCGTTCCCTCGTGCATCGTCATCGCCCGCCCATGGTACCGGCGCTCACCCGCGGAAGGTGCGCTCGTTGATGGTGGCCGAATCGTCCGCCGACCGTGGCGGCAGGCAGGCGCGGTGGGGCGCGGGTGGTGTGGTGACGCGCCCACAGGTGATGTCCGCACCACCCGGCCGGCGCAGGTTGGCGCACATGTAACCGCCCGGAATGACTGCAGATTTGGGCTTCCATCCGGGGCATGCGGTGTGCTCTGCTTATCGAACCCATGCATCGCCCTCTTCTCATTGCTTCCGTGGCGCTCGTCCTGGGCTGCAACCTGAACGGCGGCGCGGACCTGTACGTGTCCCCGCAGGCGCCGGGTTCCA
>CAZCWA010000126.1:0-11937 GCA_964502265.1 uncultured Myxococcaceae bacterium
TCGGGCGTCATCGGCTCGCGGCCGATGTCACGGGCCATGCGCGCGGCCTTCTCCACCAGGGGGCCGTTGCCCTGCGCCATCCGGGTGCCGGCGGCGTCGAGGTAGAAGTTGTCCTCCAGCCCCACCCGGATGTTCCCGCCCAGGGCCAGCGCCGCGCCCACCAGCCGCCACTGCACCCGGCTGATGCCGATCACCTCCCAGGTGTCGTCCGGCCTCACCTGCCGCGCCATGTGCGCGAGGTTCTCCGAAGTGGGCGCCACCCCGCCGAGCACCCCGAGGATGAACGAGTACTGCAAGGGTCCGCGCAGCGCCCCCATCTGGAGCAGCGGCTCCGCGTTGTGGATGTGCCCGAGGTCGAAGCACTCGAGCTCCGGGACGACGCCCCCTTCGCGCATCGCGTCGCAGACCATGAGGATGTCGCTGAACGGGTTGGTGAACACGAAGTCGAAGACGAAGCCCTTCCGCTTCTCCGAATACTTCGCGTAGTTCATCGACCCCATGTTGAGGGCCGCCATCTCCGGGCGGACCTTCCACACGTACTCGAGGCGCCGGCGCTTCTCCTCGTCGGAGGACACGCCCATGTTGAAGCCGCCGGTGCTGAAGTTCACCACCACCGGCGAGCGCTTCTGGACCTCCTCCTTGATCCGGCCGTAGACGTCCGAGGACCAGCTCTGCTCCCCGGTCTGGGGATCGCGCGCGTGGATGTGGACCACCGCGGCGCCGGCCTCATGCGCTCGGCGGGCCTCCTCGCCTATCTCCTCCGGGGTGTAGGGCAGGTACGGGCACTGCTCCCGCCTGGCCAGCACGCCGGTCAGCGCGCAGGTGATGATCACCTTGTCCTTCGAGAGCGGCATCGACTCACCGGTCCTTCCACTGGGGCGGGCGCTTCTCCAGGAACGCGCCGACGCCCTCGCCCGCGTCTTCGGTCAGCACGTTCAACGTGAGCTGCGAGGCGAGGTGCTCCACCGCCTGCGGAAGCGGCAGGTCCTCGGCGGTGAAGAACGCGCGCCGCCCCAGCGCGAGCACCGCCCGGCTCTTGCCCGCGAGCTTCTCCGCCAGCGCGCCGGTGGCTGCGTCCAGGTCCGCCCCGGGCACCACCCGGTTCACCAGGCCCCAGGCCTTCGCCTCCGTCATCGGGAGCCGGTCTCCGGTCAGCGCGAGCTCCAGCGCCTGCTTGCGGCCCACGTGGCGTTGGAGCAGCGCCATCACCGTCATCGGGAAGAGGCCGCGATCGATCTCCGGCAGGCCCAGCTCCGCGGTCTCGTCCGCCACCGCGAGGTCGCACGCGAGCAGGAGCCCCACCCCGCCGGCGAGCACGTGCCCGTTCACCCGCGCGATCGTCGGCAATGCGCAGTCCTGCAGCCGCCGGAGCAGGAGCCCATAGGCGCGCCGCGCTTCGTGTCCGTCCAGGAAGCCGTCTCCGCCGCCCATCGAGGAGAGGTCCCCGCCGGCGCAGAAGATCCGGCTGCCGGCGCCGGTGAGGACCACCACCCGGACGCTTCCGTCCGCCTCCGCGCGGTCGAGCCCCTCCCGAAGCTGCCGCATCGCCAGCGCCGAGAGCGCGTTCCGGGCCGGCTCGCGGTCGAGGACGAGCCAGGCCGCCGGCCCCCGCTGCTCGTATCGGACGTGCCGCTCGTCATGCTCTGCCACCGGAGGTCTCCTGGGACGTGGGGGACGGGGCGCGCCCCGCCCGGGCTGGATGGGACAGCACGCCGCCGAGGAAGAGCTCCGCGATCTGGTTCTGGACGGCCTCGATCTGCTCCGACGAGGCCTCGCCGGGCGCCCTCGACTCCGGCCCCAGCAGGCCCACCACGAGCGAGGTCAGCCCCATCTCGATCGCGCCGAAGAGCAGCGCCGCGCACAGCCGGGGCTGCAGGCCCTCACGCAGCTCGCGGCGCTCGCGGGCCTCGGTGAACATCCCCTCCGCGAGGCCGATCACGTCGCCGAACGCCGAGCCCCGGTCCACCTGCGCGCCCGCCGGGGACCGCCCGATCTCGAGGATGAGCACCCGCACCGCCCGCGGATCCGCCACGTAGGCCTCGAAGGCCACCCGGGTGATGCCGCGGACCTTCTCCTCCAAAGAGCCCTCCCCCGCGGCGACCTCCATCAGGTTGCCCACGAAGGTGCTCCAGGCGGACTCGAAGACCGAGGAGAGCAGCTCCTCCTTGTTCTCGAAGTAGTGGTAGACGAGCCCGTAGGCCACGCCCGCCTCGCGCGCCACGTCCGCGATCCGGCAGCCGTGGTAGCCCTTCTTCGCGAAGACCTCGATCGCCGCCCGGAGGATCGCCCGGCGCCGCTCGGCCTCGCGGGACTTCGGAGCCGCCTCGCCACCGCCCGCGTTCGTGTCCTTCGCCAACGCGCCCCTCCTGACTGATTTGGAAATCAATCCCGGGGGACACTAGAGGCGCATCCCCCACCGGTCAAGGCAGGGGACCTGGCAGGCGCGCGCGGCCGCGGTCAGTGCACCCCGCCGCTGATGCCGCCCACGCCCACCTCCACCACGTGGCCCTCGTTGGGGGACGCGGTGCTGACGCAGTAGGCGAAGAGGCTCCAGTCCACCGCCGGGTTGAGCCGCACCGCATCCGGGTTCTCCGGATCGTGCGCGTCATAGATGTCGAACACCACGTCCGTCACCGGCGGGTACGCGAGCCGCACGCCCTGGGGCCCGAAGACCTCGGGGAAGGCCATCACCCGCTCGCTGGCGTGGGCGCGGCAGCCGTCCTGATCTGCGTTCCCGGCGAACGCGTTGAACCACGGATCCGAGATCCGGTACGCCACGCTCGCCTTCTGGTGGTGCTCGATGACCACGTTGCCGGCCGGGAACACGCGCATCAGGGTGGGGATGTAGCCCTGGGGGGGGTTGGCGGGCGCCGTCTCCTGGTAGTCGTACATCGCCGGCAGGCCGGTCCACAGAAGGCGGTTCTGGGCCCAGATCAGCGTGGACGCATCCCAGGTGCCGTTCTTGCCGGACCAGACGCCGTCGCCGTTGGTGTCCACGTAGAGCTCGCCCGGATCCCAGGTGCCGTTGTCGTTGCTGTCCACGAACGGCTCGGTGGTGTCCACGAAGGGCTCGCCGTCGTCCCAGAGGCCGTTGTTGTTCAGGTCGATGAAGTGCTCCTCGCCGGCGGTGATGGCGATCATCGAGACGAGGTTGTCGCGCGGGTTGTTGATCCGGCCGGGCCGGATGGGGTCTGCGCGCCGGGGCTCGTCACAGCCGCCCGGGCAGGCCGGATCGGGCAGCATCCCGGTCATCGGGTTCTGGCGCCACTCCCACGGCTGCATCCACTCGGGCGCGAGCCGCTCGCCGGTGTGCAGCGGGCCGTCCACCGCCTGGTGCACGTACTTGCCCGGGAGCACGTCCTCCGGCAGCGGGTAGGAGGTCTTGTAGAGCACGGTGGCGTTGCCGACGACGTCGGTGAGCGACTCCGCGGTGGGGCCGATGGTGCCGGCCTCGGTGAGGAAGGAGACCAGCGCGCCGCTGATGCCGTCGCCGTTGCGGTCCGAGACGTGCGCGGTGCAGTCCACCCGGACGCCGGGGATGAGGTCCCGGTTGGGCCCGTAGGCCATCAGCGCGTGCGTTCCGCCGGAGTGCTTGCCGGCGATGGGGCCGCACTGGAAGGTGATGCCGCGCGCCGAGACGTCCGAGCCGGCGAAGGAGATGGGCGGCGAGTGCGCGATCTTGTCCCCCGCGCGCGCGACCACCACCACCGAGGCCACCCGTCCCGAGGCGGTGAGCTGGGTGATGACCTCGCCTGCGCCCTGGGTGGTGGAGGACTGGCGCGGCGCGAGCGTCACCCCGCCGGCCTCCCGCTGCAGCTCGAAGTCCACCACGATCCCCTCGGCGGGAAGGCCGCGGCTGTCGGTGGCGGCGAACTTGACGGTGGTGATGTCACCCAGCTTCGGCTGCGCGGGGGTGATCTCCACGAACACGAGCGACGCGGGCCCCTGGTCACCGCAGCCGGAGACGGCGCCGGCCACCGAGGCCAGGAGGAAAAGTCCGAGACGACGACCAAGACGCATCAACGCGGGCTCCTTCGGCTCACCGGCCGCGGGATCAGGCAGGAACGAGCAGGGGGGTATCCTGTCGCCCAGCAAACAGGCGAGTCAAGGACGCAAGGCGAGGCGGACCTACGAACCCCGGGTGAACATGGCCCGGGCCACGCCGAGGAGCTTCTCCACGTCCTGCGCGCCGAGCTGCCGCGAGCGCACGAACTCCGCCAGCGGACGCAGCAGGTCTCCGTCCGTGGAGGGATCGCCGTCCGTCCCGTGGAAGAGCTCCGAGAGGCTCACCCCCAGCGCCTGCGAGAGGGCCGCCAGCGTCTCCACATGCGGCATCCGCTCTCCCCGCTCGATCATGGAGAGGAAGGAGACGGAGATGTGGGCGCGTTCAGCCAACTGCTCCTGCGTCCACCGGTCCCCCTGCTGCGTGCGCAGGTCTCGGATCCGCCGGCCCAGTCGTTTCCCGATGTCAGACAAGTCCCATCCCGAGGCTGTGTGCGCAAAATCCAGAAAAATCCGCGCGCCTTCCTAGCAGGTTGAGGTCTCCCTTCCAGTGACTCTGAGTGAAGGAATACGGGAAATTGCAGCGTCGCCTAGCCGCCGGTGCCGAAGTTGCCGAACTGGTGGATGGTGAGGTTGGCACCCACATCCGGGTTCTGGAGGTTCGTCCCGAGGAAACCGCGGCCCTGCGCGTTCGGGTCCCGCGGCCGCAGCCACGCATAGACCTCCAACCTCCAGCAATTGCATCCGGGTCCATAGGAGAGCGCTGCGAGCTGTTGCGGCACGCGCAGGCCCCGGATCGCGTCGGGTTGATAGACGATCTCGTAGCGGGTGCCGAGCCCGAAGGGGAAGAGGTGGCGGAAGCCGGTGTGGAGCTGGCGCGCGCGGCCCGTGGCGCCTTCCGGCAGGGGGACGCCCACCAGCGCGTCGATGCCGGCGCGCAGCGGGTCCGAACCGACCGCGAGCAGGTCGTCGTAGGAGGCGAAGAGCGAGGTCCCCCGCCCGTTGTCCATGTGCACCCGGCCGGAGAACTGGGTGATCTGCTCGGTGGGGATGTCGTAGCGGGCCACCGCGCTCAGGGAGACCGGGCCGTGCTGCAGCGTGAGCCCCGCGTAGGTATCCGCCACCCGCTGGCGGCGCAGATCGAACCCCTGCCCGAGGTCGAGGCGGAACAGCTCGCGGTAGGCCGGGCCGTCCCACACGCCCAACTCCTGGCGGACCTCGGCGATGGCCTGGAGCAGGCCGTCCCCAGGAATGGCGTCGTCGATGGCGTCGTAGGCCTGTCCGGGCACCCCCCGGCCCAGGACGAAGGGCGTCCACCGCACGTCCGCGCGCGGGGTGATCCGGTGCCGCAGCCCGCCCTGCCCCCGCCGGTTGGCGAAGTCCGCCAGGAGCGTGGTCTCGGCGCGGGTGCCGAGCAGCGCGTAGCCGCGGTCGGCAATTTCGCCGGTGCGCTCGGAGAACCAGAGCGTCTCGCGCAAGGAGAGGTACGGCGTCACCTGCGCGAACCGGCCGAAGGAGAGGGGCGCGCTCAGCCGCGGGTTGAGGTCGAGCCTCTCACGGGCCTGCCGTTCGCCGGGATCGAAGCGCCGGTTGGCCTGGAGGGGATCGCGCGGCGCCGCCGGATCGATCAAGGACGGCGCCACGAACACGCCGTCCGCCCCCTCGTCGCCATGGGAGGACGTGAGCGGGCCGATGCGCACCGCCTCCGCGCGCAGGGAGAAGCGCAGCGGGCTGTTGGCGGTGATCGGGCGCTCGGGAAGGGCCCAGGTGAGGGCCGGCGCGCGGGCGAAGGTCCTCGGCCCGAGCAGCAGGTTTCCCTCCGCGTCGCGGTCCTCCCGGAAGAGGTCGTTTCCGAAGGGCTGGCCCCCCACGTAGACGGGCTGGCGGACCACCGCGTCGATCCCGAAGTAGGAGCCGTGCGAACGGTGCGCGATCACCGCGGTGGAGCGCAGGTACTCCGCCTGACGCGCGAGCACGTCTGCCGTGATGTCGGTGAGGTAGTAGCCGTCTGAGACCACGCCGAGATCCACGCGGTTGCGCCAGCCGTTCCCCATGTCCTGCACGTGCAGCCAGGAGAGCTCGCCGCGCAGGCCCCGGCGCTGGCCCTTCAGCGCGAAACGGGGATCGGCCTCGAACGGGTTTCGCCGGTCCTTCAGATCGTAGAGGAGCCCCACGGTGGCCCGGCCCCCGGTCTGGTGGGAGGGCTGGTAGCGGAACTCGGTGTGCAGCCTCCCCCCGCGGATGCCGAACGGGTTCTCCGCCCGGCCACCGTTGTAGTAGCCCGGCGTGATCGTCATGTCGTAGCTCTCGCCGAGCGTGAGGAAGAAGGGCTGCTCGAAGGAGAACCCGTTGAGCGACGAGTTGGCGGGCCTCGGCACCAGCAGCCCGGTCCTTCGATCCGAGAGGGGCACGTAGAGCCAGGGCACCGCGAAGATCGGCACCTGGTACACGTAGATGACCGGCCAGGTGAGGATGGCGCGCTCCCCCATCTCCACCTGCGCGCGCCTGGCCTCCACCCGCCAGGAGGGCTCGGTCGGATCGCAGTCGCAGGGCGTGAAGGAGAGCCCGTCGACGAGGAACTCGTTCTCCTCGATGCGCTTGATGCGGGTGCCGGTGATGGAGAGGACCGTCTCGCCGGTGCGCATCAGCTCCTGCGGCGTCTTCGCCTCGAGGAGCTGCTCGGTGGTGACGTTGCGCTTGCGCATGAAGAGGCCGCCCACCACCTCGGCCTCGAGCGACTGGATGTCGACGCGGACCTCCTCGGCCACGCCGGCGAGCAGGCCGCTCACGAACATCACGTTGCCCTTCGCGTACGCGATCTGGGCGGCCTGGTCGTAGACGACCTCGTCGGCGCGGACGGTGACCTCGTCCGTGCGCAGAATCGTGTTCCCCTTTGCCTGCAGGCGCTGCTGCGACGGCTCGTAGAGGAGCTGGTCGGCGGCGAGCAGGACCTTCTGGCCACCCGGCAGCTCCGCCTCGGTGGCGAGCGGGATCTGCGCGCCGGTGACGCAGAGCAGGATCGCGAGCGCGGCGTTCAAGGTGACGGTCTCGGTGGGGCCACGGTTGTCGGATCAGTCCGGCCGGAAGTCGAGCTGCAGCTCACCCTCGGCGACACGCGCCTGGTACGGGACCGCGCGCACCAGCCGGATCTCCACCACCACGTTCGCACCCGAGGGACGCGCCCGCACCTCGCGGACCGCGGTGCCGAAGAACGACGCATCCAGCGGCAAGGCGTTGTTGGGCGAGCCGATGCGTGTGTTCTCCAGCTCGAGCACGATCAAGGTCGGGTCCTCCTCGCGCAGCGCATACGCCGGAACCTGTCCGCCCTCCAGTCGAACGAAGACCCGCGCCGCCCGGCCGACGGGACGGAAGCCGATGAGCTGGAGCGTCCGGGGCGTGCTGCCCGACTGCGCGCGCTGCGCCTGCTGACGGGCGCGGTCCTTCGCCTCCCGCTCCCCTCGTGCCCGCTCCCGCTCCGCCTCCTGCGCACGCAGACGCGCCTCGTCGCGCGCCCGGCGCTCCTCCGCGAGCCTTCGCTGCTCCGCCTCCGCCCGGTTCCGACGCTCTGCCTCCTCCTGCTTCCGGCGCTCGGCCTCCTCCCGCTGCCGGGCCTCTTGCGCCTGCCGTGCACGCTCCTTTGCCTCCGCGGCCTCCTGCTCCGAGCGGCGCCTCGCCTCGGCCTCTTCGCGCTTCCGGGCCTCCTCCGCCTGCCGTGCGCGCTCCCTGGCCTCCGCGGCCTCCTGCTCCGCGCGGCGCTTCGCCTCCGCCTCTTCGCGCTTCCGGGCCTCCTGTGCCTGACGTGAACGCTCCTTCGCCTCCGCGGCCTCCTGCTCCGCGCGGCGCTTCGTCTCGGCCTCCTCCCGCTGCCGGGCCTCCGTCTCCGCGCGCGCCTCCGCCTCCGCCCGCCGCTGCGCCGCCTCACGCTCCCGGGCGGCCTGTGCCTCGCGCTCCCGCTCCGCCTCGCGCCGCGCTTCAGCCTCCAGGCGTGCATCCTCTTCGGCCTGACGCTTCGCCGCCTCTTCCGCGCGCCTGCGCTCCGCCTCCTGCGCCTGCCTCGCCTCCGCCGCCCGCTGCTCGGCCTCCGCCTGCGCCCGGCGCTCTGCCTCGGCCTGCCGCTTCGCCTCCGCTTCGGCCCGCTGGCGCTCCGCCTCCTGCGCCTTGCGCTCGTCCTCCGCCCGGCGCTTCGCCTCGAGCTCGCGCTGCCGCGCCTGCTGCGCCTGTACCTTCGCCGCCTCCTCCGCCTCCCGCTGCGCCGCGACCTGGGCCTTGCGCTCCTCTTCCGCCCGCCGCCGCTGCAAGGCCTCCTGCGCCTTCCGCTCGGCCTCCGCCTTCCGCGCCTCCTCCTCCGCACGCCGCTGCTCGGCCTGCTGGGCTTTGCGCTCCTCCTCCGCCCGCCGCTTCGCCTCTGCCGCCGCGCGCTGCCGCTCCGCCTCCAGCTCGCGGGCCTGGCGCGCCTCCTCGGCGCGACGTTCGGCCTCGAGCTTCCGTGCCTCCTGCTCCGCGCGCTGCCGCTCGGCCTCCTGCGCCCGGCGCTCCTCCTCCGCACGGCGCTTCGCCTCCTCCGCGGCCTTCCGCTCCGCCTCCACCTTCTGGCGTGCGGCCTCCTCGGCCCGCGCCGCCTCCTCCGCCTGACGCTGGGCGAGCTCCGCCTGGGTTCGGGCCTCCCGCTCTGCGTCCTCCTGGCGCCGGCGCTCCTCCGCGAGCTGCCGCGCCGTCTCCTCCGCACGCCGCGCCTCGGCCTCCCGGACCGCCTGCTCCTTCGCGAGCAGCTCCGGGTCCGGTGCGTTCGCCGAGGCGCCGGTGATGCGGACGACGAGCGCGTTGCCCTTCGCCTCCACCACCCACTCGACCTCGTGCTCGAACCCGATCAGCACCCGTGCGATCGCCGCCGACTGCGAGCCGTAGGACGCGGTGCGGACGCCGGTGATGGCGCCCTGTCCGGGGATGATCTCCGGCACGCCGGCGAAGACCGCCTCGCTCACGTCGATCACCACGCGGTACGGACCATCGAGGCTGAACGAGGAGAACGACGGCCTCCGCGAGCCGCTGATCTCCACCGAGCCTTCACGGACCTCGACCCGGGTGATCCGGTTCAGCTCGACCCTGTCCTGGGCGAGGGCGAGCGCCGGAAGGACGAGCGCCACCCACAGCCCGAGCCTCACTGTGCGCATGGACCGGAAAAGCTAGCACCTCACCGGGAGCGCCCAACTTTTCGCTGCAAGGAGCGTTCAGCGTCCGTCGCGGCGCGGCAGCGAGGGCCGCTTGTGCCGGTGGCTGCGCGCGTACTCGACGAGGTTCTTCACGTCGTAGCAAATCTGCCGGATGTCGTGCCCCATGGTGAGCTCGATGTGGCTGTTGCCCTTCACCGGCCGCCAGAGGAGGTACTCGCTCTGCGCCGCCCGGTACACCGAACGGGTGGAGCGCACCGAGGCGAGCGGATCCATGTCGCCGAAGATGATCGCCATCGGCACGTCGATCTTCGCGAAGCCGCGCTTGAAGTCGTAGCCGGTGCGGTAGCAGACCAGCTCCCGGTTGCGGATCCACCGCGCGAACTGCTCGACTACCCCTCGGGGTTCGGGAGAGCCGCCCTCGCGCAGGAGCCAGCGGATGTCGGCGCTGCTCACCCGGCTCATGTTGGCCAGGCGGTTGAAACGGATGAGCGTCTTGTGGAAGGCCGGGAAGTTCTCCGCCCGCCCGAGCTGCACCTCCATCTGCTTGAGGAACCAGTCCACCGGCACGTTGGTGAAGCGCAGGTCCTCCGGCCTGGCGCTCGGCGTGAGCTTCCGGCCCAGCTCCGAGTTGACCACCCCTGCCGCCTTCGCCAGCAGCGAGCGGCCCTTGTGCACCGCCTTCCGCTCGAGGTTCGCCGCGCCCAGCAGCCCGTCCAGCCCGCCGAAGAGGAACGGGCCCGCGAGGGAGGCCGCGCGCAGGAAGACCAGCCCCGCGCCCAGATCCGAAGGCGCGCCGATGGTGACGATGCCCTCGAAGTCGTCATGGATGCCGGCGTAGCCGTAGCCGATGATCCCGCCCATCGAGTGGCCGCAGTAGAAGATCCGATCCCGGCGGGTGATGCGCTTCACGCCGGAGACCGCGGCGGGCAGGTCGTAGAGGAAGTAGCTGTCGATGTCCCAGCCGTAGTCGATGTCCGCGGGGAGCGGCCGGCCGAACTTCTGCGCGCGCTCGTGCTGCAAGGCGATGGAGCTGTTGCCGTGCCCGCGCAGCTCGAGGATGTGGATGTCGAGCCCGAAGAAGAGGAGGTTCTTGACGAACTGCCCGGACGTCCACGTGTGGCGGTTCTGGCTGAAGCCGTGCACCAGCAGCATCGGCTCGCCGAGCAGCGGCTGCGGAAAGACCTGCGGCCTGGGGCGGTAGCGGGTCATCGACAGCGACCAGCCGTCCGCGGTGTCCACCGTGTAGTGGGTCTTGGTGTAGAGCGACCGGAACTCGACGTCGTCGACGGTAATCGCCGCAGCGCTCGACTGCTCGGCCTGCTTCCAGTCAGGGACCCGCATCACCTTCAATCTAGGTGCCGATCGCCCTTCCCGCCAGCACGCGCAGTTGGCCGATCAGGAAGAGCGACCCGGCGCAGACCACCAGCTCCTCCTCCTCCGCTCTGGCGCGCGCGCCCAGCAGGGCAGCGAGCGCGTCCGGGTGCACCGTCACCTCGGCGTTCAGCGCGCGCGCCTGCCCTTCGTACCGGGAGGGATCGAGCGAGCGGGGGTTGCCCACCGGCGTCAGGTGAACGGTGGCACAGCGCGGAAACAGCGTCCGCATCATCGGCCCGTGGTCCTTGTCGGCCAGCACGCCGAACACGAGGTGCACGCGCCGGTCCCCATAGACGTCCTCCAGCGCCTCGGCGAGGGCGTGGGCCCCAGCGGGGTTGTGCGCACCGTCCAGGACGGTGAGCGGCGGCGGAAGCGCGAGCCGCTCCAGCCGCCCCGGCCACCGCGTCCCGGCCAGACCTCGAACGACGTTCTCCGCGCTCACCTTCAGCTTCGGCACCCGCGCGCCGAGCAGCGAGAGCGCCTCCCGGGCACAGGCGGCGTTGTCGCGCTGGTGCGGGCCCTCCAGGCCGAGCGGCTCGCCGGAAACGCGCTCGACGTCGAAGTCGCGCCCGAGCACGCGGACAGGCATCGCCCCCACCTCCTGCGCCTTCGCTTCGATCACCGCCAGCGCTTCGGGGTCCTGCCGTCCGACCACCACCGGAACGCCGGGCTCGAGGATCCCCGCCTTCTCCGCCGCGATCTTCGCCAGCGTGTCGCCGAGGTAGTCCTGATGGTCGAGCGAGATGGGGGTGATGATCGCGACCTCGGGCGTGACCGCGTTGGTCGCATCCAGCCGCCCGCCCAGCCCGGTCTCCAGCACCGCCACGTCCACCCGCTCCTGCGCGAAGTGCCAGAGCGCCACCAGCGTGCCGACCTCGAAGTAGGTGAGGCCCAGGCTCGCGGGTTCGCCTTGCAGCGCCGTCACCTTCGCGCGGACCTGCTCGATGCGCTCGTCCAGCAGCGCGTCGTCGATGGGCTCGCCGTCGATGCGGAAGCGCTCGTTGACGCGCTCGAGGTGCGGCGAGGTGTAGAGGCCGACCTTCAGCCCCTGCGCACGCAGGCACGAGGCGAGGAACGCGCAGGTCGATCCCTTCCCGTTGGTGCCGGCGATGTGGAGGGATGGATACGCGCGCTCCGGGTGACCGAGCGCCTCCAGCGCCGCGTGGACCCGCTCCAGCCCGAGCTTGATCGACGACGGCGAGAGCGCCTCGAGGAACCGGCGTCCCGTCGCCACGGCGCAGTCCCGGCCCTAGCCGAGCAGCCCGAGAAGCTGCGCGAGCTTCGCCCGCATGTCCTTGCGCGGGACGATGGCGTCGATCATCCCGTGGTCGACGAGGAACTCGGAGCGCTGGAAGCCCTCGGGGAGCTTCTGGCGGATGGTCTGCTCGAT
>CAZCWA010000127.1:0-11858 GCA_964502265.1 uncultured Myxococcaceae bacterium
CGCTGGCGGAGAGCCTGGCCGAGGAGGAGCGCCTGTGCGCCGAGCTGGAGATGGCCCGCGAGCAGTCGGACGGTCTTCGCCGCTCGGTCTCTGCGCTGACCTCCGAGCGCGACACCCTGGCGCGGCAGGTGTCGGAGCTCACCCGGGAGCGCGCTGAGCTGCTCGAGGCCCGGAAGGCGCTGGAGGCCGTGCACCGCGCGCTCAGCCAGGCTGTGGCGCGCTGAAGGCTGGCCGGGCGCCACCCGAGCGGGCACGGCGCCCGGCGGCGAGGGTGGCGCCTTACCGCCTGGCTGATGCCCACGGCTTCCTTCTCCCCGGAGTATGATGCCGCGGTGCGCGCGTTCGGGCTGCTCCTGCTCACCTTCCTTGCCTTGTGCTCTGCCTGCGCGGTCAGCCTCGACGACGCGGCCGGCAGGGCCTGTGACGAGGATCATCCCTGTCTGGAGGGGCGCGTCTGCGTCGACGGCTTTTGCGTTGCTCCCGGCGGCGGGGCTCCGGATGGCGGCGGGACGTCACCCGACGGCGGCGGCTCAGGCTCAGAAGATGCCGGGACCTGTGACGGCGCGCCTCTGGGCGAGCCATGCGAGGTGGGCCTCGGGATCTGCGCTCGCACCGGCGTCTTCATCTGCAACACCGGCGTGCTCGGTTGCGACGCGTTGCCGGGAGAGCCGGAGGCCGCGGAGGTCTGCGACGGGCTCGACAACGACTGTGACGGCGAGGTGGACAACGACCTCGCGCCGCCGCCTTGTCCGCTCACGGCCGGCGTCTGCAGCGGCGCCCCCGAGCGGACCTGCCTCGGCGAGCAGGGCTGGAGCGCGTGCGATTACGGCCCGCACTTCGAGGCGGAGGAGACCTCGTGCGATCGCCGGGACAACGACTGTGACGGCGTGGTCGATGACGTCCCCGGCTGCATCTACACGCTCGCAGGCAGTGGCCCTGCGGGGTTCGCGGACGGCATCGGAAGCGCGGCGCGGGTGGCCATGCCCGGTCATCTGCACGCGGATGCGCAGGGCAACCTGCTGCTCGCGGACACCGGCAACCATGCGGTGCGGCGCATCTCGCCCACAGGAGAGGTGACCACCATCGCGGGCACCGGGCGCTGCGGTTTCGAGGACGGCCCTGCGGCCACCGCGCGCTTTTGTGAACCGGTGGCGGTGGTGCCCGCGCCGGACGGCTCGCTCTACGTCTCGGACGGGAACAACCACCGCATCCGCCGCATCAAGGACGGGGTGGTGACGACCGTCGCCGGCACCGGCGTGGCGGGCCTGAACAATGGAGCCGCGGCGAGCGCGCAGTTCGACTACCCGATGGGCCTCTTCCTCCGCCCGGGCGGCGACCTGCTGATCGCGGACGCGGGCAACTCGCGGATCCGCAGGCTCACGTTCGGCGCCACTCCCCAGGTCACCACGCTCGCCGGCGCGGGGTGGGGCACGACCGAGGGCTCCCGCTCGACGGTGCGCTTCCAGAGGGTCTCCGACGTGGTCGAGCACAGGCTCGGGGACCTCTTCGTGGCGGAGCTCTACGGGACCCGGATCCGGCACGTGCCGGTCTTCGGAAACAGCCAGAGCCTGGTGGGCGGCATCGGGCAGTGGGGCGACCAGGACGGCTTGCCGGAAGACGTCTGGATGACCGAGCCCACCCAGCTCCACCTCGACGAGCAGAACGACATCCTCTACTTCGCCGACGGCTGGAACCACCGCGTCCGGGCGGTGCCGCTCGCCAGCTTCCTGCCGACCTACCCGGTCGCAGGCGGCAGCGGCTGGGGCTACGTGAACGGCCTCCTTCCCGAGGCGCGCGCGCACTACATCCGCGGCTTCGTGAAGGTGGGGACGGACTTCTTCTTCAGCGACGACAACCACGCCATCCGCAGGACGTCCGGATCGGGTTCGTCGCGCACCACCGCGGACTTCGCCGCCGGCAGCGACGGGCAGCTCGTCAGCGACGGTCCCGCCGCGGCCGCGAGGCTTCGCAGCCCCCGAGGGCTCGTGCGTGGACCGGACGGGAGCTTCTACTGGGTGGACTACGCCGCCCACCTCGTCCGCCAGCTCACCCCGGAAGGGGAGGTGGTCACGCTGGTGGGGTCGCCCACCCTGCCCAGCGAGGGCAACCGCACCGGCCCCTTCTCCACCGCGCGCTTCTCCTGGCCCGGCGCCCTGGCCTTCGGTCCGGACGGGCTTCTGTACGTCGCGGAAGGCGGCAACTGCGCCATCCGCCGGATGAACCTCGCGACGAAGCAGGTCGAGCACTTCGCCGGCAGCACGAACGGGAGCTGCGCCTACGCGGACGGGAGCCTCGCCCAGGCCCGCTTCGACTTCCCGCGTGGGCTCACCTTCGGCAAGGACGCGCAGGGCGCGGACGTGCTGTACGTGTCGGACGCGGGCAATGGGGTGTTGCGGAAGATCGTCCTGCAGTCCGGTCAGGTCTCGACCATCGCGGGGACGGTCGGAGTCTCGGGCAGCGCCAACGGGGCGCCGGGCACCGGGCGGTTCGGCGAGATGGGGCCGATCACGGCGGACGCCTCCGGCCACGTCTGGGTCATGGACAGCGGGGTGCCGCGCCGCGTGTCCCCTACCGGAAACCTCTCCACGCCCTGGCCGAGCCTCCCCACCTACGGCGAGGCGGTGGCGCTGGACGGCGACCAGTTGGTGGTGAGCGGGACCAACATGATCGTGCGGATGGACGCCTTGGGCGCGGGGCCGGTGCAGATCGTCTTCCAGGGTCCGCTCGGATGGCAGGACGGCATCAGCCGGGAGGCGGGCGGCGGCTACATGGAGTCGCTGGTGGTGACGCCGGAGGCGTACTTCGTCGCGGACTTCCTCACCGGGCAGATAAGACGGTTGTGGAGATGAACCGGTACAAGCTCGTGCAGCTCATCGCCACCGGCGGGATGGGAGAGGTCTTCCTCGCCCGGAGCGAAGGGCCGCGCGGCTTCGCCAAGACGCTCGTCATCAAGCGGATCCTGCGTCACCTCGCATCCGAGCCGCAGTTCGTGGAGATGTTCCTCAACGAGGCGCGGCTCGCGGCCATGCTCTCGCACCCGAACATCGTGCAGATCTTCGAGCTCGGGGAGGAGGAGGGCACCTGGTACATCGCCATGGAGTACATCCATGGCCGGACGCTGCGGGCGATCAAGCAGCGCCTTCTGCGCCGTGGAGAGCTCCTCTCTCCGGTGCTCGCCGCCCGGGTCTGCGCCCACGCGCTGCAGGGCCTGCACTACGCCCACAACCTCAAGGACGAGACCGGCCAGCCCCTCCACGTGGTCCACCGCGACATCAGCCCGGACAACGTGATGGTGGGCTTCAACGGCCAGGTGAAGCTGGTGGACTTCGGCATCGCCAAGGCGTCCGGCGCCATCTCCACCACGCGCACCGGGATGGTGAAGGGGAAGTACTCGTACATGGCCCCGGAGCAGCTCCTCGGGCAGGGCGTGGACGCGCGGACGGACGTGTACGCGATGGGCGTCCTTCTCTACGAGCTGCTCACCGGCGCCCGGCCGTGGGTGGCCCCCACCGAGCCCGCCCTCATCCAGAGCATCCTCAACAGGCCGCCGCCTCCTCCGCGCGACCGCAACCCCAACCTCCCGCCTGCCTTCAACGCGCTCATCCTCCGCGCGCTGGAGAAGGATCCCGCGGCCCGGTTCTCGAGCGCGGAGGAGATGGCGCAGGCGCTCGAGGGCGTGCTCACCGAGGGCGGCCACAGCATCACCGCGAGCCAGCTCGGCGCCTTCATGGCCGACCTCTTCGGGCCCGAGGCCGCAGCGCCGCCCGCCACCAACCCCAGCGCGGAGAGCCCGGCGCAGGCGGAGGCTCGCGGCTCGGGCGCGGCGACGGTGAGACTCCCCGTCACCGGCGACGCAGGCGAGGAGCGGCGAACCGAGGTGCTCCCCACGCCCAGCTCCACCGGAATCGGGCGCGAGGTGCCGGCGATCGCGAACACTCCGCCGCGCAAGCTCCGCCCCCGACTGCTCGTCGGCGGGCTGGTGGCGCTGTTCGTCTGCGCGGTCGGCGCGGCCTACTTCGCCGGACGGGTCGAGTCCCAGGTGGTGGCGGGCGCGCCGGTGGAACCGGTGGAAGAGGTCGTGCCCGAGGAGGTCGCCGCGCACGTCCCGGTGATGCCCGAGCCCGTGCCCCAGCCCGCGTCGCCTGTCGAGACGGTCGAGCCGCCCGTTGAGCCAACTGCCTTGGTGCGTGAGGTGGAGCCCGCACCTGCACCTCCTCCCCGCGTGACGCGGGCATCGCAGCGCCGCCGGTCGTCCGAGCGCACCGTTCCCGCATCGGCGCCAGCGGCCGCGCCCACGCCGGGCCAGGTGGCGCTCCGGATCAGCCCCTGGGCGGAGGTCATGCACGACGGCAAGAGCCTGGGCCTCACGCCGATGGCGCCGGTCACCGTGCCGTCGGGAAAGCAGACCTTCACCTTGCGCAACACGGACCTCGGCGTGACGCGGAAGGTGACGGTCACGGTGCCCGCGGGCGGCGAGGTGATCCTCCGCGCGGACCTGTTCGAGTAGGCGGCCGGCTACGGCGACTCTTCGGGCGCGCGCTCGCCGGGGAAGAGCAGGGTGACCAGCGCGCCGGAAGCGGCCGCCACCGCGACGCCGATGCTCACGTTGGCGAACAAGGCCCGCTGACGCGCCTGCGCTCCCAGGCGGAAGGCGTCGGACTCGAAGTGCGCGGCGTTGGCCGCTTGCTCGAGCGAGCGCGCCTGGGCGCCGAAGAGCACGGCCGCGCTCCCCGCCAGAACCGCCCCGCCCGCGAAGGACAGGGGCGCCACGTAGCTCCGCCGTGGGGGCTGCGAGGCCGTCAGGTCCAGACCGTTCGAAGGGGGCGCTCTCGGAGGGGGCGTCAGCGCGTTCTGGCGCGGCGCGTCCGAAGGGCTGGGGGCCGCCCGCGCGCGTACCTCATCGAAGACCGCGATGATCTTCGGGCTGGTGAAGGGTGGCAGCTCGACGCTCGCGTCCAGGGCCACCGCGCGCGCGAAGTGCTCCTTCGCCGGCGCCACCTCGTCGAGGTGGTAGTGGCAAAGGCCCTTGTACAGCTCGATCTCCGCCTGCTCCGGGAGCGACGTCTCCCGCTGGCCTGCCAGGTCGAGCCGCTGGAGACACCGCTCGAACTCGAGCCCCTGGTAGAAGATCCTCGCCTGCGCGAGGAACGGGTTGGGAGCCGGCTGCGCCTGCTGGGCCGCCGCCGGGAGCGCCCACAGACAGACCGCGGCGATGAGAAGAGCGCAGAGGCGCATGCGCCGCCGAGCCTAACCCGGAAACGCGCATCGACCCTGCCTCTAGTGAAAGTCGTCCTCGCGTTGGTGGCGCACGGCGAGGACGAGGATGTGGTCCTCACCGATCTCGAAGAGCGGGACGTAGCCGGCGCCGCCGAACGAGATCACGCACTCGCGAAACGGGACGTCGTTCGACGGCCTGCGGCAGCTCCAGGGCATCGCGGCGGCCAGGGCGAGCCTCTTGCGTATCGCCGCAAGTGCCCGCTCGGCAGCGTCCGGGTCCCGGTCCACGAGAAACGAGAAGAGCCGAACGAGGTCTTCGTCCGCGCCCGGCCTGCAAACCGGCTGCGCTAGGCTGCTTCCCGTGGAGGTCCTCTACTTCTCCGACCGCGAGGTGGCGCAGAAGCTCTTCGACCGGGTGGACGGAGCAACGCGGCCGCTCGTCGTGGTGCAGGTTCGGCAGGACCGTCACGCGCGGCATCCCCGCGAGCGCGAGCCTTTCGCCACCTTCGAGCGGCGCTTCGGCGACGTCGTCGATCTCGTCGTGGTCGCGGACGAGGGCACCACCGAAGGGATGTGGCGCGATCCGGTGGGCGACCTCGCGGACCGCATGTACCCGAACGACAAGGAGCGGGCATACACCGCCGCGTCCGGCTACCTCCTGCTTCACCGGGGGCGTCCGCTGGGCGTGGTGAAGAAGCAGGCCGCGCACGCCGATGCGCTGTGGCTTCTGCAGGCGTTGCTCGCCGAGCACTTCGACGAGATCCCCCATCCGCCGCTCGCGCAACGGCCCGGGAAACGCGACGTCCGGACGCCCCGGAACGCCCACGCCCGCCCCCGTTCCCGCGAATCACTGGACGATGAGCCCACCCAGACGGGCGCGCACAGGGCGCCGACCCCTCCGCCGGCGCCACTCTCGAAGGACCCGTGGCAGGTGATCGGCATCCCGAAGGGGACGCCGCTCGGCGAGGCGAAGAAGGCCTACCGGACGCTCATCTCCCAGTACCACCCGGACAAGGTCGCGCACCTCGCGCCCGAGTTCCGTGAGCTGGCCGATGTGCGCACGCGGCAGATCCTCGAGGCGTGGCAGCGGATTGAGGACGACGAGGCCTGAACCCCGCGCGGGACCTCAGGCCGAAGCGTCCACGTCCCGGGACGGAAGGTGCGCGCGCACGGTCTGGATGAACCGCTCCAGCGTCTCCCCATCGAGGTCGCGCTTGGGCACCACCAGCGCGGTGGAGCCGGTCACGTAGACGAACACGTGGGTCTCGGTCTCCCCCAGTGCCTCCACCATGCGCCAGGCGGTCCGGCCAACGCGGTTGGGGCCGGTCTCGATGATCGCGTGATCGTCGAGCGTGAGCTTCGTGGGCCCGAGCACCTCGCGGTTCTTCCCCTCCCCGTACATCCTCGCCACCGTCTCGCGCAGCCCGCGCTCGTAGCGGCGCGGGAACATCCAATAGAAGGCCAGCGCGAAGACGAGGCCCACCATCCCCAGCAGGGGCGCCTTGGCCACCGCGCCGACCACGGTGGCGGTGACCACCAGCAGGCTCGACATCCCGAGGCGGAGCAGGCGCCGTCGCTGCTTCAGCTCCGGAGAGGTGCGGTGGTGGTGCAGCGCGAAGGACGTGACGTCCTCCAGCGTGACCTCGTATTCGATCTCGAGAGGAGGGCTCATTCGCGGAGCGGCAGCTCGAAGGTGAGCCCGTCGAACGCCACTTCGACCGGACCTTTGTACTCGTCCCGCGCCTGGGCGAGGAGCCGCGAGTGCTCGACGTCGTGCCGCGAGGAGAGGTGGGTGAGGATGAGCCTGCGCACGTCCGCCTCCCGCGCGACGCGGGCGGCCTCGCGGCTGGTGGAGTGACGCGTCTCGATCGCGCGCGCCTGCTCGTCGTCGGAGAAGGTGGACTCGTGGATGAGCAGGTCCGCGCCCTTCGCCGCCGCGACGAGCCTCGCGCACGGCCGCGTGTCCCCGGAGATGACGACCTTCCGTCCCGGCCGCGATTCGCCGAGCACGTCCGACGGCTGGACCACCCGGCCGTCGGCGAGCGTCACCTCCTGCCCGCGCTGCAGCCTGCCGAAGTCCGGGCCGGGCGTGACCCCGAGCGCCTGCGCCTTCTCGAGATCGAACCGGCCGGGCCGCTCGACCTCCTGCAGCGCGTAGCCGAGCGCGTTGACCCGGTGGTCCACCTGGATGGCGCGGATGGCATAGGACCCGCGGTCGATCTCGTCACCGTCGCGCAGCTCGTGGATCTCCACCGGGAAGTCGAGCCGCTCGGTGCCCAGGTGGATCGCCTGGTGCAGCAGCCGCTTCGCCGGCGGCGGGCCGTAGAGCTTGATCGGGTGCGCGCGTCCGCCCATGCCCAGGGTGCGCAGGAAGCCGATGATCCCGAGGTAGTGGTCGGCGTGGAAGTGGGTGAAGAAGACGGCGTCCACCGTGAAGCCGGTGCCGAAGCGCACCATCTGCCGCTGCGTGCCCTCGCCGCAGTCGAACAGCAGCAGGTCTTGATCGGCCTTCACCGCCAGACCGCTCAGATTGCGGTGGATGGTCGGCTGTGCCGCGCTGGTCCCGAGGAAGGTGAACCTCAGGATGCTCATCCCGGTAGAGCCCACGCGCGACCGTTTAGCCCGCCTGACCTCCGGCGGCTACCCCTCGCGTGGTCCGGGGCGCTCGGGCATGCTCGCCCGCCGTGCGCTCCCCCCTCCTCGTCCTCCTCGCACCCGCCGCGCTGGCGGTGTGGCTGGCCGGCTGCGGCCCGTCGCCCACCCTTCCCCCGCCGGACGCAGGCCATCCGTACTTCCCTCCCACCGGCCCCTCGCGGCCGACGTGTCCGGGACTCGCCGACGGGCTGGAGTGCGTCTGCGAGCCGGGCGCGATCGCCGACTGCTACGACGGGCCGGAGGGCACGCGCGACGTGGGCGTCTGCGCCGCGGGCGCCCGTCGGTGCAACGCCGAGGGCACGGGCTGGAGCGGTTGTGATGGTCAGACGCTGCCGCGCGCCGAGAGCTGCCTCACGCCGGAGGACGACGACTGCGACGGGCAGGTGAACGAGGAGGGCGAGGGCTGCGCGTGCGCGCCCGGCGCGGTGCAGGGTTGCTACACCGGTCCTTCGGGCACCGCGGGCGTGGGCCTGTGCAAGGTGGGCCTCGAGATCTGCAACGCCCAGGGCACCGGCTTCGGACCCTGTGAGGGCGAGGTCACGCCGCAGGTCGAGGACTGCGACAGCGTGGGCGACGTGAACTGCGATGGTGTGGAGCCCGCGTGTCCGCTCATCGTCCCGATCATCGATCTGCGCGCGGACGTGAACCGCAACGGGACGGTGGAGCTCGACGAGCCGGGCGAGGACGCGGACGAACACGAGTGGAGCGAGACGGCCGGCGCGGTCTTCCTCGCCAACATCGACGACGACCAGAACTCGTGCCCGGTCCCGAACCAGACCGACACCCAGCTCGCGAACTGCCACGACGCCGCGGACACGGTGGTGAACGGGGAGGCGGATGCGGAGGACCTCGCGCGCCTGCGCACGGTGCCGTGGCCGGATGCACCCGAGGACGCGAACGGAAGGGTGACCGTCGCGAATGCGCCGGCGAACGCGGTGCGGCTGTTCAAGCGGACGGGCGCGACGACGTGGACGCACTACACGCAGGGAACCGTACTCACCGCGGCGGAGCTGAGGGCGGGCGTCGAGTTCGGCATCGAAGGCCGCGACATCCTCCGCGACGGCAGCGTCTGGGACGGAAGGGTGGACCTCACGCTCACCATCGACGCGGGCACAGGGCCGGATGGACTGCCGCTGCCGGGAGGGAGCGACACCGTGCAGATGCGCCAGGCCCCGGTCATCTTCCGCCACCACCTCGATCGCGCGGAGCAGGTGTACTTCTCGAACGTCGGCACGCCGCAGGCGGGCTTCAGCGCCTTCCGCACAGACTTCCTCGCCGCTGCCTCCGTCGCCGCGATTCCGCAGCCGGTCCGCCAGCTCTCCACCAACGATCGGTGGACCCAGGACTTCTTCGAGACCGCGTACATGTCGATGCCGGCGGAGAACGGACAGCAGAAGATCATCCACGTGAACTTCCGCTCGGCGAACCACACCGGGTCGCTTCGAAGCGCCGGAAGGCTCGTCTACACCGCGCTGCGCGGACCGGACGTGGCGGGCGCGACGTCCTTCAGCTCGAACCATCCGAACGGCATGGACACCCTCAACTCGTTCGGAAACCTGGAGACCATCCCGCCGTACACGAAGGACGGCGTGGCGTTTCCGCTGGGCAAGGTCATCCGCGGGAGCACGCCGAGCTACTACACGGACCCCGCCTTCGACGCGATGGTCGCAGCGCAGGGCGTGCAGGGGCTGCTCTACGTGGACACCTCGTGGCTGGTGGTCGGTCACGTCGACGAGACGCTGAGCTTCGTCCGCAGCACTGCCTCGCCGCGCGGGTGGGTGATGCTCTTCTCCGATGCCACGCTCGCGAGGTCGATGCTGCAGCAGGCGGTGGCGCAGGGGCACGGCAACACGCGGATGTTCGTGGGCAAGCGCTGGTCCGGGAGCGTCCCGGCGGAGGTCACGATCAGCGGCGTCCTCAACGACATCGACATCATGAACGAGAGCGCGATGGCGGCCGTCGAGGTGGACGCGCAGGTGCAGGCCGTGGTGGCGGAGACGGGGCTTCAGCCTCCGGAGCTGGTGCCGGTCGCGGGCCTGTTCGAACGGACCAGCGGGTACTCGGTCGCGCACGAGCCGGGCATGGTCAACGGCATCGTCCTCTCCGACACCGTGTTCGGCGCGCCGGTGCCGCACGGGCCGATGATCAACGGACAGGACCTCTTCCGGCAGCAGCTCGAGTCGGTGCTGCAACCGCACGGCGTGACCGTCCAGTGGATCGAGAACTGGGACCTGCTGCACCGGAACCTCGGCGAGGTGCACTGCGGCTCCAACACCACGCGGCAGGTCCCCCAGAACGTGAAGTGGTGGGAGAGCGGGCGATGAACTTCCTCAAGAGCGCGGTCGCCGTCTCGGCGCTGGTGCTGTGCATGGTCCACGGTGAGGTGCACGCCGCGAGCGCATCAGGGGGCGTCCTGACCGAGCCTTCGCGCATGCGCGAGGGCGAGAGGACGGTGCTCCTTCGCGAGCTGGCGGCGGCGCGTGCGGCCCATCCCGACGCGTTCAAGGGACTCGCCGAGCTGCGCGCTTCCCTTCCGGAGGCGGACGCACACAAGCGGGGCCGGCTGGCCACGATGACGCCCGCGTTGAAGGCGGTGGGCCGGATGTCCATCCACCCGTTGCTGGAGGAGCTGGCCGTGAACGCCGAGCCTCGTGGAGAGCTGACGCAGACGGCGTGGCTCGCGTGGCGGGTGGGGCTGCTCGAGGCGACAGGTTCGATGCGCGATCCCCGGGCCGCGCCGGTGCTGTTCGCGATCCTCGATGGGCCCGCCACCGACTTCCTCGTGATGAAGGCCGCGGCCGAGGCGGTGGCGAAGCTGGAGACGGACGCTGCGGCGTCGAAGCTGATCGCGCTCTCGCGGACGGCCGGTGCACGGCGGGATGCGGCGGTGGCCGGGATGGGGCACTGCCGGAGGATGGAGGTCGTCGATCGCCTCGTGGAGGTCCTCGGGTCCACCTCGGATCGCGCGCTGGCGGCGCACGCGGTGAAGAGCCTGGCCGCCGCGGGCAACGCGTGGGTCTGGGAGATGCCCGTCATGGCGTCGGCGGCCGCTTCGCAGGACGGTCAGCGGCTGCGTCTGTCCGCGGCGCAGGCGCTCGTTGGCGCGTACCTCCGGTTCGATGCCGAGCTGCGGGAGGCCGCGCTCCGGGGTGTGCTGGTCGTCGATCACCCGCAGACCGGGCGCCTCATCGCCGAGGCGCGCAAGTCTTCGAACTCGGACGAGCAACGCGCGGCGCTCGACCAGCTCGCCCTGCGGTTCGCGCAGAGCCCGCTGCGACGTGCCCGCTAAGGGTCACGCCCCACCGCCGCCGAGGTCGTAGCGACGGAGCTTCTCGTACAGGGTCCGCAGGCCGATCCCGAGCAGCTCGGCGGCGCGCTTGCGGTTGCCCTCCGCTTCGTCCAGCGCCTCGGCGATGGCGCGGCGCTCCAGCTCCTCGAGGTTCAACGAGGGCAGCGCACCCGCCTTGCCCGGACCCGGTGCACCGGCCGAACCCGCTGCGCCGGCGGCCGGCCTCGGCAGCGCGAGCGCGAGGTGCGCGGAGGTGATGGTGCCCTCCCCGCCGAGGATGGCCGCGCGCTCGAGCACGTTGCGCAGCTCGCGGATGTTGCCGGGCCATGCGTGCGCGGACAGCACCGCCACCGCATCCTCCGCCAGCGCGAGCCCCGGCCGTCCGAGGTCGCGCCCGATGCCGCGCAGGAGCGAGCCGGCGAGGGGCCCGAGGTCCTCGGTGCGCTCACGCAGCGGCGGCAGCGCGACCGGAAAGACGGCCAGCCGGTGGTAGAGGTCCTCGCGGAAGGTGCCCGCGCGGATCATCGCCTCGAGGTCGCGGTTGGTGGCCGCCACCCAGCGCACGTCGGCCTCGAGCGTCCGCGTTCCGCCCACCCGCTCGAAGGTGCGCTCCTGCAGCACGCGCAAGAGCTTCGCCTGGAGGTCGGACTGCAGCTCGCCCACCTCGTCGAGGAAGAAGGTGCCGCCGGACGCAAGC
>CAZCWA010000128.1:0-11734 GCA_964502265.1 uncultured Myxococcaceae bacterium
GCCGGCACCTGCACCGAGATCCCGAAGGTGTCGTCGCGCTCGGTGCGGTAGGGCAGAAGCCGCTCGACGCCCCAAGACCCGCCGAACACCACCGCCACCACCAGGACCGTGGTCGGCAGCGCGCGCCCCATCAATAGAAGGGTCGCGCGAACGCCCCGCTCCGGAACGGGCGCCTCCGCCAGCAGCCGGGGCCGGAGCCAGGGCGCCACCAGGAGCCCGGCCAGAAGCCCTCCCATGTGCGCGGCGTTGTCCACGCCGGGGCTGGCAAAGCCCATCAGGAAGAGCAGCAGCACCAGGGGCACCGCGGCCTCGCCGAGGATCCGCCGGTACCGCGGCGGGAGGATCGTCCGGTACTTCAGCCCGAAGACGGTGAGCCCGCCCAGGCTCCCGTAGACCATGCCGGACGCGCCGGCGGTGACGGCCTCGGGCGACCACCAGACGGAGGCGGCCATGCTGCACACGCCCGAGAGCGCGAGCAGGAACACGTAGTCCCAGCGCCGGTACGCGTTCTCCAGGGCGCCGCCCACGTTGAAGAGCACGAACACGTTCACGCCCAGGTGGAGCAGGTTCCAGTGGAAGAAGTTCGCGGTGAACAGCCGCCAAAGCTCGCCGGTGTCGGTGATCAGCGGCGCCGCCTTGCCGCCGAGCTTCACCATCGCGTCCATGTCCAAAGGCCCGCCGCGCAGGCTCCACAGGTGGACGAAGAGGTTCACCGCGATCAGCGCCACCGTGACCCACGGAAAGCGCAGCATCCCGAAGGTCCGGCCGAAGTGCGCGCGCCGGGGCTCGTGGACGGACCGCCAGACCTCCAGCTCGCAGGCGGGCACGAACGCGTCCCCGGTGACCGCGGGGAAGCGCACGAGGCACTGCGGAGACACATCGCCCCTTCGGACCCGCGCCTCGAACTCGTCGAGCTCCAGGTGCTCGTCCCCCACTTCGGTCCTGAGCGTCAGGGGCTGGGGCACCTTCACACCTCTACCACGGCGCCCCCTCCCCTCCTCCGGGCAAGGCTCCGGGGCGCCGCGCACGCCCACCCGGCAGGGCGCCGGGCGCCTCGTCCAGATGTCCGATGGACGGCGGGGACGTGAAATTCCTCTGTTTTTCAGAGGGGATGGGCGTCTTGTGAGCGCGTTCGGGCGTTTGCTATAGATTCGCCCGGAACCGTGCTGAAGCTCATCATCGAAGACGACGAAGGCCGGAAGACCATCGTCCCGTTCGTGCGGGACGAGATCACGATCGGCCGGCAGGAGGGGAACACCATCCGCCTGACGGAGCGGAACGTGTCCCGCCGCCATGCGCGCCTGCTCCGCGTCAACGGGCACGTGGTCGTCGAGGATCTCGGCAGCTACAACGGGATCCGCGTCAACGGCGAGAAGGTGGTGGGCCGCGCGGACGTCCAGGACGGTGACCTCATCCAGATCGGCGACTACGACCTCGCCATCCAGCACGAGGCCCACGCCGAAGCGCCCCCGCCGCCGCTCCAGAACGGCGCCCGGAAGAACACGCCGCCCTCCGTCCCCGCCCATCCGGCGCCCGCTCCCCAGGCCCCCCTGTCCGCGCCGCCCGAGCCCGAGCCCGGCGAGGAACCGGAGACCGAGGCCGCCGCCCCCCTCTACGAGTCGGACAAAGTCGAGGACACCGCCCCCTCCTCTGCGGCGACGGACCGCGAGGCTCGGGAGGCCGCGGAGGCCGCTCGCCGGCACGCCACCTCGATCATCCGGGTGGACCAGGTGGAGGCGAACCGCCCGCGTCCGGTGGCGGACCTCGAGCCGGAGGAGGCCCCGCGCCTGGTGGTGGTCAACACCGAGTTCGCCGGCCGGGAGTTCGCCTGCATCCGCACCGAGCTGCGGATCGGGCGTGCGGACGACAACGACATCTCGCTGGATCACCGCTCGCTCTCGCGCACGCACGCGAAGCTGGTCCGGGAGGCCTCGGGCGAGTGGCGCGTGGTGGACCTGCAGTCCGCCAACGGGATGAAGGTCAACGGCGAGCCGTACGCCCAGGCCACCATCGAGCACCTCGACACCATCGAGCTGGGGCACCTGCGGCTGCGCTTCGTCGGCGCCGGTGAGAAGTACACCTTCAGCGCCTCGGCGGAAGAGCGCGCGGAGCGGCGGCAGTCCCTCTCGGGCGCGGCGGCGAAGAAGCCTTCCAAAGCGCCGCTGTTCGTGGGGCTGGCGCTGTTCCTCGTCGCCGGCGGTGGCGCGGCCGCGTGGTTCGTGGTCTCGGGACAGGATGCCGGCGCCGGTGACCAGGGCCCGCCGCCCGTGGCGGTGACCGGCGGGAGCGCGGACACCGAGCCCCCTTCCGCACCGGACGCCGCGCAGGAGGCAAAGGACGCGCAGGAGGCGAAGGACGCGGTCCGGGAGCAGGCGCGGACGCTGCTGGGGTCCTACGCGCAGGCCCTCGCGGCCGGGGATCTGGCGAAGGCGGGCGCTGCGCTCACCGCGGCCGAGGCGCTGGGGGAGCTTCCTCCGGAGCTGCTGGCCGAGCTGCAGGAGGCCCAGGCCCAGCTCGCGGCCGAGCAGGACGTGCCCCGGCGGCTGGAGATGGTGGAGAAGGCGCTCGCGGCGGGGAAGTTCGACCAGGCGCGGGAGCTTCTGCAGGACAACGCCTCCACCATCGCCTTCGCGAAGCGCCACGCGGCGCTCTCCGAAGAGGTGGAGGCACAGGCCGAGGCGGCAGCGCAGGCCGCCGCCCAGGCAGCGGCGGCGAAGCAGGCACAGGCGGATGCGGTGAGGCAAGCCACGGAGCGCGCGCCCGCCGCCCCGGTCGTCGAGGACGTCCAGAAGATGGCGGACCAGGCGATCGAGCTGATGAAAAAGAACAAGGAAGTACGTCCGCTTCTGGACCGTTGTGTCAGGCTGGATCCCAATTACCCAAAGTGCCACCTCCTGCTCGGCGTGATGAAGTTCCGGTCCGGCGATCAGGAAGCCGCGATGCCCCACTTCGAGACCTACCTGACGCTCGCGCCGCCGGATGAGAAGGACGCGGTGAGGATCAGGACCCTCGTGGCGGACCACAAGAAGAGCAAGCAGGCCCCCTGAGGCCGAACCAGGAGAACGCATGAACACCACGCCAGCGACCTACACCGAGGGCTTCGCCGAGACCGCGACGCTGGAGGCCCTGAACCCGGAGGAGGGCCTCAGGCTCCGGCGCGGGATGCAGATCCGCGTGCTGGTGGTCGACGATGAGCCGGACAACTGCGAGTACCTGAAGCTGCTCCTGGTCCGCGAGGGCTACGAGGTCGACACCTGCACCGACCCCACCCGGGTGGTGGAGCTGCTCAAGAGCCAGGACTACCACCTCATCGTGCTCGACATGATGATGCCGCAGATGAGCGGCACCGAGGTGCTCGAGGCCGTGCGCAAGGCGGACAGCGACGTGGCGGTGATCGTCGCCACCGCGTACCCCAACGTGGACACCGCGGTGGCCTCGCTGCGCGCCCACGCCTCGGACTACGTGAAGAAGCCGTTCGAGCCGCAGCAGTTCCTCTCCGCGGTGGCGAACGCGCTGGCCGAGAAGGGCCTCTCCAAGGACCCGGAGGCGGACCTCCACCGCGCCATCGGCCGCACCATCCGCGACGCCCGCAAGACCCAGGAGCTGACCCTCAAGCAGCTCGCGCGGCGCACCGGGCTCTCGGTCTCGCTGCTCTCGCAGATCGAGCGCGCCGAGTCCTCCGCGTCGATCAGCTCGCTCTACAAGATCGCCACCGCGCTCCGGCTGCGGATGGGTGACCTCTTCGGCGAGGCGTAGGCCCCGTCACCAGCCTCTCAGGCGTGCGCTTCGCGGCGCCGCTTGCTGGACTTGAACCGCGCCACCAGTCGGGCCCACTTCGAGGGCTTGCGGTCGCGCGGTTCTGGTTTGCGGGGGAGCTCCTCCGCGTCCTCGAGGAACTCGGTGGTCCAGATGCGCAGGAAGGCGGCGGCCAGCGCGGCGATGAGCGGCCCCAGCAGCGCGCCGATGGGCCCGAAGACCGAGATACCGCCGAAGAGCGTGATGAAGACGATGAGCGGCGAGAGCTTCATCGAGCTCTTCGTGTAGAGGGGCTTCACCACGTTGTCGACCGAGCCGAGGACGAAGGCGCCCCACAGCAGGATGAAGATCCCCGCCCAGGGCCGCCCGCTCAGCAGCAGCACCACCCCGACCGGCCCCCACACCATCCCGGAGCCGAGGACGGGGACGAGCGAGAAGATGAAGGAGAAGAAGGCCAGCACCGCCGCCAGCCCGAGCGCGAGCGGCACGCCGACGATGAGGAAGCCCACGTAGCCGAGCCCGAACTGGATCACCGCGGTGATGAAGCTCGCCATGAAGACGGCGCGGATCGCCGCGGCCACCGTCTGGAGCAGCGCTCGCGTGTGGCGGCGCTCCATCGGCGTGGCCTCGACGATCGCGCTGACGAGCTGCGGCCCCCGGGCGAAGTAGACGAACAGCGCGATGAACGCGATCGTGCCGTGAATGACCATGTTGCCGAGGAAGGCGGGCACCGCGGTGACGAAGCCGGCCAGCGCCGCGCCCAGCCCCGCCAAGGACTTCCCCACGTTCTCGCGCACCGCCTCCGGGTCCACGAACTCGCGCACCTGATCCGGCAGCAGCCGCTCCGCGAGCTGCCCCACCTCGCCCGAGGCGAACAGCTCCACACCCCTGTCGATGAGCGGGATGGCGGACTGGACGAGCAGCACGCAGATCGCGCCGAGCGGCGCGAAGATCCCCACGAAGGTGAGCACCGACATCAGCAGCGCCGCCACCCCGCGGCGCCCCCGCAGCGCGCGGACGAGCTTCTCGTTCAGCGGCCCGAGCATCACCGCCGCCGACAGCGCAAGAGCGAGGGGGAAGAGGAAGCCGCGGCTGATCCACGCCAGCAGGAACAGCACCGCGCCGAACGCCACCAGGAAGGTGGACGTGGACCAGCGGGCGCGGCGGTCGCTCTCCATGGAGCGAAGGTAGGCACGCGACGGGCAGCGCCAGAAGCACCCGCGCCCGCCACGGGGGCGGCCGGGCATGCGGGCCATCGCGTGCCTGCCCTGGCGGCGCCTCGGCCTACGGCAGGCGGGGCGCCTCGATTGTCTGGCCGTTCTGCTGGAGGGTGAGCCCCACCACCTCCCCGCCCTCGTCGAGCCGGAAAGTGACGGTCGCCTCCACCACGCGGGCATGGAACGCGGTCTCCGTGTGCGGATAGACGCGCACGCGGGGCTGACCGGTGAGCTGGATGAAGACGCGGTCCGCCTCGCGCGTGACGGTCATCCGCGTGGCCGGGTTGAACTCGTAGACGCCGACGTAGCGCTGCAGCGTGTCCTCGGGCACCACCACCGTCGCGCGGAGGTTGAAGGTGCGCGGCTCGCCCCGCCAGAGGCGGATCAGGTTGGCGGCCAGGGCCTCGTCGGGGAGCGTGGTCGAGTTGGCGAGGATCACCACCCCGAGCCCGTCGGCCGGCGAGACGACCATCATCGCCCGCTGGCCAAAGGTGAGCCCGCCGTGGTGCACGACCTCGGTCGCGTCCGGGAGCGACGGGCTGGGCCAGCCGGTGAACCAGCCCAGCCCGAGCCCGTAGCCGGAGAGCCCGGTCTGCGCCCTCTGCGTCATCGCCAGCCGGAGCGCCTCCCCCAGGCCCTCGGGCAGCAGCTCGTCCCTGCCCGCCTTCGCGTGGAGCTGCGCGCGGACGTAGCGCACCATGTCGCGGGAGGACGCACGCACGGCGCCTGCGCCTTCGACGATCGAGAACTGGACGGGGCCGACCTTCGCGCTCTCCGAGTGCCCCATGGCGAGGTTCTCGTCCGACGGTGGGCTGACGAAGGTCCGCGTCATCCCCAGCGGCAGCAGCACGCGGCGCAGCACCAGCTCCTCATACGATCCCATCTGCGCGGCGCGCGGCGTGAGGTGCCCGAGCAGCCCCGCGCCCAGGTTGCTGTAGGCGTAACGTGCGCCCGGCGCGGCCGCGAGCGGCACGTCCTTCAGCGAGGCGAAGAGCTGCTCCGGCGTCATCTGGCCATAGGGGCGCTCGGGGTCGTCGAGCCGCGTACCCGGCACCTCCCGCGGCAGCCCGCTGCGGTGGGTGGCGAGTTGCTCGAGCGTGATCTCCTCACCGCCCGGCCCCTTCCGCAGGGTGGCCGCCTCCGGGAGCAGCGACTGCGCGGTCTGCGAGAGCGTGACCTCCCCCCGCGTCACCGCCTGCGCCAGCGTGAGCGCGGTGAAGGTCTTGGAGATGGAGCCGAGCTCGAAGATCGTGTCCGCGTCGACGGGGCGGGCGTTGTCCCAGCCGAGCGTCCCGGCCGTCAGCACATGCTCCCCGTCCTCCCGGACGATGGCGACCGCGATGCCCGGCGTCCACTGGCTCGCCACGGCCTGGTCGATCCAACCCTGCGCGCTGTCCAGGCGCGCCTGCTCCTCGGGACTCGTCGTGCCGCCGTCTGCCTCTCCTCCGCTTCCCGCGTCCGGTGGGGTGTTGAAGCCGGCGTCCGCGTCGCCCTCCGGCAGCTCGGCGGGCGCGCCACAGGCGGACAGCGCCAACGCGAGCCCGATCAGGAAGGCTGCGAAAGGGTTGGACGGAAGAGGGCGGACGGGGGAGCGGGGTGCGGTGCGCATTGTGTCGCCTCTACGTATACAGCGCCGCCCAATTGCCTGGCCGCCCACCACCCGGGCGGGCAAGGCGCGGCCCGGTGGACCTTCAGCGCCCCGTGAACCTGGGCGGCCGCTTCTGCTGGAAGGCGGCTCGGCCCTCTCGCGCATCGTCGCTTCCGAAGGCTTCGGCCCGGAGCGCACGAAGGTGAAGACGCTCCTCGTCAGAGAGGGCCACGCGGCCGATGAGCCCCATCGCCTGCCGCATCCCCTGCACCGCCAGCGGCGCGTTCTCCGCGAGCTGCCGGCACAGCGCGAGCGCCCGCGCCTCGGCGTCCTCGACGTTCTCCGCCAATTCGTCCACCAGCCCCCAGGCCTGCGCGGTGGTGGCATCCACCCGGCGGCCGGTGAGGAACATCGTTCGGGCGCGCTGGAGCCCCACCACGCCAGCGAGCCGCGAAAGGCCCTCCTCCGCGTAGACGATCCCCAATCGCGCAGGCGGCATGCAGAACACCGCAGTGGGCGCGGCGATGCGGAAGTCACACGCCGAGGCCAGATCGCAGCCGGCCCCGAAAGCGGGCCCCTCCACCAGCGCCACGCTGGGCGCGGGGTGGGCGGGAACGCGCGCGAGGACCTCCTGCACGCGGTCGTCCGGCAAAGGCCCGCCCTCCTCCAGGTGCGGGAGCGTCACCAGATCCGATCCGGAAGAGAACGCCCCGCCCGCGCCGCGGAAGAGCAACGCGCGGACGTGTGATGAACCCTGTGGGTCGAGCGCCGCCGCGAGCCGGTCCAGCAGCCCTTCGTCGATCGCGTTCTTCCGATCCGGCCGGTCCAGCGTGAGGACGCGGATCCCGCCCTCCAGGTCCTCCACGCGGAGCACGTCCCCGCGCGGGCCGGAGGGCGGGAGGCGGAAGGTCACTCCAGCACGACGAGGACGTCGCCCTCGTTCACCGACTGGGACTCCTTGCAGCGGATCTCCTTCACCACACCCCCGGACTCGGCCTCGACCGGCATCTCCATCTTCATCGACTCGAGGATCACCAGCACGTCGCCGGCGTTCACCGACTGGCCCTCCTTGACCTCGATCTTCCAGACGGTTCCCGTGATGTGTGCGGCGACGTCGGCCATGGGTGCTGCGCTCTCTTTCGAAGAAGAAGTGAACTGTGGATGTGGGTGCTGAGACTACGCGCGAGCGTGCTTCTCAAGGAACCGGGTGTCCAGCCTTCCTTCACGGAACGCCGGGTCCTTGAGGATGCGCAGGTGGAGCGGGATGTTCGTCTTGATCCCTTCGACGGTGAAGTTCTCCAGCGCGCGGATGCTGCGAGTAATCGCCTCCTCGCGGTCCTTCCCCTGGACGATCAGCTTGGCGATCATCGGGTCGTAGTTCGGCGTCACGACCGAGCCCTCCTCGTAGCCCGCGTCCAGCCGCACGCCCTCCGCCGCCTCACCGGTGGGCGGACGGAACACCGTCAGCGGGCCCGGCGAGGGGAAGAACTTCACCGGATCCTCGGCGTAGATCCGGAACTCGAGCGCAGCGCCGTTCCGCTTCACGTCCTCCTGCTTCACCGTCAGCTTCTCGCCCGCGGCGATGCGGAGCTGCCACTCGATGAGCGGGATGCCGGTGGTCAGCTCGGTGATCGGGTGCTCCACCTGCAGCCGCGCGTTCATCTCGATGAAGTAGAAGCTCCCCTCCGCCCAGAGGAACTCCACCGTGCCCGCGTTGGCGTATCCGAACGCCTTCGCCGCCGCGATCGCCGCCTCGAACAGCTTCTCCTTCGCCTCCGCGTTCTGCCCGTTGGCGAAGAGCGGCGAGGGCGCCTCCTCCACCACCTTCTGGTGCCGGCGCTGGATGGAGCACTCGCGCTCGAGCAGGTGGAGCGTGTTCCCGTAGTCGTCGCCGAGGATCTGCACCTCGATGTGCCGCGGCTCGCCGAAGTAGCGCTCGAGGTAGAGCCCCTCCCGCCCGAAGGCCGCCCTCGCCCGGTCCGCGCACTGCCGGAACGCCTTCTCCACCTCGGCCGCGTCCCTGGCCACCGCCATCCCGATCCCGCCGCCGCCGCCCGCCGCCTTGCACAGGACCGGGTAGCCGATGCGTTCCGCCTCCGCCGCCGCTGCCTCCGCCGTCTCCACCACGCCCTCGGACCCGGGGACGATGGGCACGCCCGCGGCGCTGACGATCCGGCGGGCCTCGCTCTTGTCCTTCATCCGCTCCATGGCGGAGGGCGGCGGGCCCACGAAGGTGATCCCCGCCTCGGTGCAGGCGCGCGCGAAGGCCGCGTTCTCCGAGACGAACCCGTAGCCGGGGTGCACCGCGTCCGCGCCGGAGTGCTTGGCCGCCTCGAGCAGGCGCTTCACGTCCAGGTAGCTGTCCTTCGCGGGCGCAGGCCCCAGCCGCACGGCCTCGGTGGCCTCGCGCACGAAGGGCAGGTCCTTGTCCGCGTCCGAGTACACCGCGATGGTGTGAAGGCCCATCCCGCGGGCCACCTGGTTGATGCGGCGGGCGATCTCCCCGCGGTTGGCGATCAAGAGGCGCTTGAACATGGCGGCGGAACCTACAGAAAAAACGAAGGGCGGGCCTCCCGTTTCCGGAAGGGCCCGCCCGTCGGTGAGGCCGAAGACGCCGGACGACTAGTAGGCGTTGTTCTGGCCGAAGGACTTGATGGTCTTCTTCTCGAGCGCGTTGGTCGAGTTCTGGCCACGGTTCTGCTCGTTGGTGGAGCCGGCCAGCGCGTTCGCCGAGGAGCCGAAGAGCTTGCGGATGTTGTCGCCGAAGAGGGTGATGACCCCGATGGCCGCGATCGCGATCAGCGCCACGATGATGATGTACTCGGTCATGCCCTGGCCGCGGGCCTTCTTCAGCGCCTTCTTCTTGTTCTCGGTGGTCATCGGGTTCTCCTCAGGTACGGCGGGGTGTGGGGTGAAAGCGCCTCGGACTCTACTGGAGCAGGCAAGGGGGATCATCGGTCATCGGGAGGATGATTCAGGGTTCGGCCAGGCCCAGTGATTCCGCGGGCTTGGCGTAGACGGCCCGCACGACCTCGAGCGAACGGCGCCCATCCTCGTCGAGCTGCGTGCCCTGCAGCACCGCGAGCAGCGCCCGGCTGGTGCCCTCGTCGTCCGAAGGCCGGGGGTGGAACAGCGTGCGTCCGCGCGCCCGGCGCGACTCGACCTCCAGCCACACCTTCGCGACCTCCTGGCTCTGCGGGTCCAGGGCGTGCGACTGCGCGACGAGTTCGGAGGCGCGCATGAGGTTCTTCTGGGCCAGCGCGCCCTTCGCCAGCGCGAGCTTCGCCGGCACGCTCTGCGGATCCGCCGCCACCCACGCCTCCGCCGCGCCCACCACCAGCGGGTCCTCACGCGCGTAGGTCACCGAGAGGTTCTTGTGGATCGCCTCCCAGTCCGCGGCGCTCACCTTGCCCTCGGCCACCATCGTCGCGAAGGCCAGCGGCTTGTCCCCCGGCGTCACCCGCTCGTCGGTGAACTGGGCGAACCCCTGGACGAAGAACGCGATCGGCGCGAGGTACTCCAGCACGTTGTGGTCGTCGGTATTGATGATGCCCTCGCCCCCATACGCCGCCAGCGCCTCCTCGGTCATGAGCTGGCGCGACAGCAGCGTGGCCGGACGCTCCATCCCTACCCGCGCGAGATCCTCCGCCACCTCGGGGCGGGCCATCCGCGTCGAGATCCGCTCCACGTCGATCTCCTGCCGGGTGGGGCTGGCCACCAGCACCAGGTCCTCGGGCCCGAGCCACCCGGTGGCGTGCGGGAAGGTCTCGCGCATGGTCCGCACCACGAGCTTCAGCACCGCAGAGTCGCTCTCGTAGGAGTGGATCCACTGCAAGAGGACCCCGTCCTCCTTGAGGTGCGCTTTCGCCACCTTGAAGAAGTCCCGCGAGAACAGGCCGGAGACGCCGACCACCCACGGGTTGGACGGCTGGCTCACGATCAGGTCGTACTTCTCGGTCTGCAGCCCGAGGAAGGTCTTGGCGTCCTCCACGTGCACACGGACCCGCGGGTCCTCCAGCGCGTTGCGGTTGAAGTCCTTGAAGTAGTGCGCCGCCTCCAGCACCGAGGGCGAGATCTCCACCACGTCCACCACCTCCACCGGGTGGGCGAGGATGGACCCCACGGTGACCGCGCTGCCCGCGCCGATCACCAGCACCCGCTTGGCCTCGCCCGGGTGGAAGAGCAGCCCCGCGTGGCCGACCACGATCTGCGTCTCCATGTCGCGGCCGGTGGAGGCGTCGATCTTCCCGTTGATGCGCACGAAGTGGTGGCCCGTGCTCTTCAGGCGCTCCACCACCACGGTGGCGAAGGTGTCGTCCTCGTGGAAGAGGACCTCCAGCGTCTCGCCCTTGATCTGGGTGACCCAGTCGCGGAACTGTTCGAACGACGTGGGCGCGCCGCGGCTCTCGCGGAAGGTGGACGCGGACGCGAGGAACTGTCCCCAGCCGCTGCTCGACGGCAGCACCACCAGGGAGAGCACCGCCACCGCCGGCAAGGCCAGCGCCTTGAGGTTCCACGCCATCGCCTGCCGCTCGGGAGACGCCCAGTACGACAGCCCCGCGGCCAGAAGCGCGCTCACCGCGCACAGCGCCATGCACCACTCGAGGCCGATCGCGGGCAGCAGCACCAGGCCGCCCACCGCCGAGCCCGCCACGGTGCCGCCGGTGTTCCAGAGGTACGCCCGGCCGATGTGGCCGCCCACCTCCTTCGCCTTGGCCGTGGCCACCCGCGCGATGGCGGGGAAGCCTGCGCCGAGGAGGAACGCGGGCATGAAGAGCACGAGGCAGCAGAAGCCGAAGATGATGGCCTGGTAGAAGGGCCAGCTCGCCTCGCTGCGCTCGATCAGCGCGCGCGCCCGCCAGAAGAGCCACGGCAGCCGCACCGCCAGCGGCACCGAGAGGCAGACCAGCAAGAGCAGCCCGAGCTGGAGCTTGCCGAAGAGCAGCAGGCTGTCCCCCTCCTTCTTCCGCCGCGAGAGCCAGTAGCTGCCCGCCCCGATGCCGGAGATGAAGGCGGTGAGGATGAGGGTGAACGCATAGGTGGAGGCGCCGAGGGTGATGGAGAGGATCCGGATCCAGACCGTCTCCAGCAGCATGGAGGTGAAGCCGGAGAGCAGCGTGCACCACAGCGCGACCTTGATCGCCCGGGCGGGGTACGCCAGCGCGTCGTCCTC
>CAZCWA010000129.1:0-11573 GCA_964502265.1 uncultured Myxococcaceae bacterium
GGATGGTGTCCGAGGCCACGTACGAGCCGCCGGGGCTGTCCACGCGGAAGACGATCGCCTTCACCTCCGGGTCCTCCACCGCGCGCCGGAACGCCGCCGCCACCGTGTCGCCGCCCATGGTCGGATCGCCGCCGAGCGGGCTCTGCTGGCTCTTGCCGCGCATCACCTGGCCCACGCCGTAGACGAGCGCCACCGTGTCCTGGCCCTCGGTGTTCGGCCGCCCCGCGCGCTCGAGGTACCGGCCCAGCCAGAGGAGGTTCGCGCCCTTGCCCCAGGTCTCCTTCACCCGCTCGTAGACCTCGTCGCGGTAGAGCAGCCCGTCCACCAACCGCGCCTCGAGCGCCTCGGAGGCCAGGTACGGCCCCTTGTCCACCAGCGCGCGCACCTCCGCTTCGGGGATCTTCCGGCCCTCGGCCACGCCGCGCACGAGCTGGTTGAAGAAGCTGCGCACCATCGCTTCGGTGGCCTCGCGGTGCGGCGGCGTCATCTCCTGCTCGGTGAAGAGGTTGACCGCGTTCTTGTACTCGTAGCGCGCGTTCATCTGCGGCTCCACGCCCAGCTTCGCCAGCGCGTCGCGTGCGAACGGCGTCTCCACCGCGAGCCCCATGAAGCCCACGTCTCCCGAGGGCTGCAGGTAGATCTCGTCGAAGGCGGCCGCGAACAGGTAGGCGCCGTTGCCGTTGGAGAACTCGCCATAGCTGTCCGCCCATGCGACCGCGCGCTTGCCCTTCGCGCGGAAGGCCTTCACCGCATCCGCCAGCTCCTGCGTGACCGCGAGGCTCCCCGGCGCCTGCGCGATGTGCGCCACCACGCCCTTCACCTGGGGATCGTCCGAGGCCTTCGCCAGCGCGTCCACCGCGTCACGGACGGTCAGGGGCCGTGCGCCGCCGAACGCCGCGAAGGGATCCTCACCCGCGACCTCCACGAACGGCTGGTCGATCCGCAGCTCGAGCACCACGTCACCCGAGATGCCCTTCGACTGCCCGCCGCCGAGCATGAACATGCCGACCACGGCGACGAAGGCGAGGCCGACGAAGACGGCGGTGGCGATGGCGAAGACGATGAGGAACTTGCGCATGGAGGGCTTTCTTACGCCTGGGACTGGGCCGCGGCGAGGGGCAGCGTGGTCACTTCCGCGGTGGCAGGTCCGTCACCGAGCGTGACGCGCGTGCCGGCGGCGAGGTGTGCGCGGTGCACGTAGCCCAGTGCGACCTTCTGGTTCTTCATGGGCGACTGCACCACCGTGGTGACGAAGCCCACCTTCTTGCCCTCGACCCGCAGGTCCGAGCCCGTCGCCGCGTCGTGCTCGCCGAGCAGCAGGCCGACGAGCTTCTTGTTCATCTGCCCGCGGAAGGTGGCGCGCGCGATGACCTCCTGACCGACGTAGCAGCCCTTGTTGTAGCTGATGGCGTGGGTGAGCTCGGCCTCGAGCGGGATGGTCGTCTCCAGCAGGTCCTGTCCGAAGCGGGGCATGCCCTCCTCGACGCGCAGAGGCTCGAGCGATTGCAGGCCCGCAGCCTGGATGCCGAACTCCGCGCCCGCGTTCGAAAGGTGCGTCCACAGCGCGGAGAGGTGCTCCCGTGGAACGAGCAGATCCACGCCATCGCGCGAGAGCATCGAGGCGAGCAGCGCCACCTTGCGGCCCTCCCACTCGACCACGGAAGGCGCAAAGCCGGTGATGCGTCCCTCCCTGGAGGTGACCGGCGAGACCTCGCCTGCGCCGAACGCCTTCTGGACAAGCTCCCGCGCCCTCGGACCGACGAGCCCGACGATCGCCACCGCCTCGTGGGCGTCGTGCAGCTCGGCGTCCTCGGAGATGAGGTGCTTGTCGAGGAACGCGTGCACCGGCTCGAAGGTGCCGGGCTCGAGGTCCACCACCACGTCCTCGTCGCGGATGAGCGTGCGGGCGTCTGCCACCATCGCGCCCTTCACGGTGACCAGCGTGGCGTAGGCGCTCTGCCACGGCGCGAGGCCCTTGATGTCCTGGGTGTTCATCCCGTGGAAGAAGCTCACCCGATCGTCGCCGGTGATGCGCAGCGCGTCGCGGTAGGAGAGGTCCACCAGCGCCACCGCTTCGCGCGCGGCTTCGTATTCGGCCGACGGGTTGCCGTAGTGGAGGACCACCTCGCGGCCGGAGCGCTCGCCGAAGGTGGCGTTCTGGGCCTGGTGCACGTCGTGGAGGAGGAGGCTTTGCATGGCCCGGCCGGTATAACGGCAGGCCCGCTCGGGCACCACACGGCGCGATCCCTTCAAGCGCGGACGCCGGGTCCCGCGCGGCGGACGGTTCCGGCTACGCTCGGTGAGCGAGACGGTGGTGGAATGCCGGCTGCAGAGGGGGCCGGACGAGCTCAACGCGACCCGCCGGGTCAGGTGACGACGACATGCGCGCATACGCACTGCTGATGGGGGCACTGTCCCTCGTAATTCTCGGCTGCATGGATTGTGGGGGAGGAGGCGTCCCACCGCCCGTCCCCCAGCCGGCGCCCGTGGTGCCCGGCGGCGGAGGAGAAGACCCCGGCCGGAGCGGCCCTGGCATCAGCGGCACCCTGACCCTCTTCCAGAGCGGCGCGCAGGGCAGCGGCGATGGGACGGTGGATGTCTCCGAGCTGCCGCCCGGGATGCTCGATGCGATCCGTGCTGCGCGCGCATCGTCACGTGCCCGGGAGCCGCGAGAGCGTGCCGGCGCCGGCGCATCGCGAGCCTTCGGGCCGCCTACGGTCGTGGCGCCGCCTGAGCAGGACGACATCGGGGTGAACGACACCGTCCGCACCGGCAAAGCAGAGTGGGTGCCCGGCGAGATCATCGTCCGGACGGAGGAGCCGCTCTCGCCCTCCGAGCTGCTTCGGCGGGTCCGGGTGGACGGTCTGCGCGTGGAGCACGTGGCCTTCGTCACCGAGCACCTTCAGCTCGTGCGCTACCGCGTGCTGGAGACCGGCGAGCCGCTGGACGTCGCGCGCACGTTCGGCCTCACCGAGGTGCTCTCCGCGCGCGAGGGCATCCGCTTCACCGAGGTGAACGCCCTCTTCCAGGCGTTCGCGCGGCCCAACGACGAGTTCTACGGGCTGCAGTGGCACTACGAGGCGATGCAGCTTCCGGCGGCGTGGGACGTGACCCAGGGCGCCTCGTCGGTGGTGGTGGCGGTGCTGGACACCGGGATCCTGCCGCACCCGGACCTCGCGGGGAGGCTGCTGCCCGGCGCGGACATGATCAGCGACGCGTCGCGCGCCATGGACGGCAACGGGCGGGACATGGACCCCACCGACACCGGGCGGGATCAGCCCAATGGCGGCTCCTCGTGGCACGGGCTGCATGTGGCGGGGACCATCGGCGCGGCGTCCAACAATGGAATGGGCGTGTCCGGGGTGGACTGGGCGGCGCGGATCCTCCCGGTGCGCGTGCTCGGTCGTGGCGGGGGCTCGACTGCGGACATCGCCGCGGGCATGGCGTGGGCGTACGGCGCCACGGTGCCCGGGGTGACGGCGAACGCGAACCCGGCGCGCGTGCTCAACCTGAGCCTCGGCGGCAACTTCGCGGCCTCGCCCGTCTATCAGGAGGTGATCGACGCGGGCGTATCGCGCGGGGCGGTGTTCGTCATTGCGGCGGGCAATGAAAACGAGAACGCCTCGATGACCGCACCCTGCAACCAGAACAACGTCATCTGCGTGGGCTCGACGCGGATCTCGGGGCGGCGCTCGAGCTTCTCCAACTACGGCGCGGTGGTGGACGTGATGGCCCCCGGCGGCGAGGTGGCCGAGGACACCAACGGCGACGACTACCCGGACGGCGTCCTCTCCACCACGCGTCTGCCGAACGGCAACTACGGCTACGTCTTCGAGCAGGGCACCAGCATGGCCGCGCCGCACGTGGCGGGGCTCGTGGCCCTGATGAAGGCGCGCAACCCCGCGCTCAACCACGCCCAGGTGGAGAGCATCCTGCGCAGCACCGCCAATGCTGCCTTCACCTGCTCGCAGGGCTGCGGCGCGGGCCTGGTGAACGCGCAGGCGGCGGTGCTCGCGGCGGGAGGCCAGGCGCCCACGGGGCCCGCGCGGCTCTCCGTCGCCACCTCCGAACTCACCCTGACCTCTTCGTTGCCCGAGGCGACCGTGCAGCTCGCGAACCTCGGGGGCGCGGCGCTGACGGTGAGCGCAGCCGTCTCCGGCGCGCCGGCAGACCGCATCTCCTTCCCCGACGGCAACAGCGTGCAGGTGGCGGCGGGGCAGGGCGGTGCGCTCCGGATCCGGGTGGACCTCTCCGGGCTTGCGGCCGGGACCCATCAGGCGACGCTGAGCCTGACCTCCAACGGCGGCAACGCGCAGGTACCGGTGCGGATCCGCGTGGGGGCCACCCAGGAGAAGGACGCGGCGGTGCTGGCGGTGTACCTCGACGGCGAGGAGTGGAAGGTGGGCGGCGAGGCGTGGGCGCGCGCGGCGAAGGGGCACACCTACGACCTCAACACCGGCCCGGGCGTGTTCTTCGTGCTGGCCGCGGTGGACGACGACGGCGACGACGAGTGGTTCGAGGACGGCGAGCGGGTCGGCTTCTGGCCCACCACGTCTGCGCCCGAGTTCCTCGAGGTCCCCGCCAACACGCGCATCGTCGAGGCGGACTTCACCCTCGTGCCCTTCAAGCCGGTGGGCGACGGCGGAGGCGGGGACACGCGCTCTGGGATCGGCGGCGCGTGCGGCTCGGATGCCCAGTGCCAGAGCGAGGACTGCATCGATGCATGGCCGGGCGGGTACTGCACCCAGGCGTGCACCCAGAGCTGCCCGTCCGGCTCCTGGTGCTACACGCTGACGACCTCCAGCGGGCCCGTCTCGCTCTGCCTTGCCGCCTGCAACGCGCCCGGTGGCGGACGCAGCACCTGCCGCGAGGGCTACGTCTGCTACCCCGACGCGGACGGAGATGGCTACTGCTGGCCCCGGTGCACGTCCAACGCGGACTGCGCCGGGAGCTGCAACACGCAGACGGGCTACTGCCAGTAGCGCAGGGGGTTACTCCTCCGTGTCGTCCGGCGAGGCCTTCGGGTTCTCGCCGAGCAGCGCGCCGAGCTGCGGCATCGCACCCTGCTGCATGCGGCGGACGCTGGAGAGGTGGTGGAGGAGCAGCTCGCGGTTGTCGTTGACCGAGAGGTTCTGCAGCTCCAGCGCGCCGATGCGGTCCTCGGGGGTGAAGGCGGGCTCGTCCACCTTCTCCATGGAGAGCTTGTCCGGCGCGTAGGTCATGTGCTCCGCCTGGGTGGAGACGATCGTGTAGTCGTCGCCGCGGCGCAGCTCGAGGGTGACGCTGCCGGTGACCGAGGGGGCCACCCACTTCGTCAGGCCCTCGCGCAGCATCAGCGCCTCCGGGTCGAACCACTTGCCCTCGTAGAGCAGGCGGCCCAGGCGGCGGCCGAGGGTGAAGTACTCGTCCAGCGTGTTCTCGTTGTGGATGGCGGAGAGCAGCCGCTCGTAGACGATGTGCAGCAGCGCCATGCCCGGCGCCTCGTAGATGCCGCGGCTCTTGGCGTCGATGACGCGGTTCTCGATCTGGTCGCTCATCCCCAGGCCGTGCCGCCCGCCGATGCGGTTGCACTCGAGAAAGAGCTCCACCAGCGAGCCGAAGCGCTTGCCGTTGATCGTCGCCGGCAGGCCCTGCTCGAAGCCGACCGTCACCTCTTCGGGGGCGATCTGGACCTCTGGCTTCCAGAAGGCCACGCCCATGATCGGCTCGACGATCCGGATGCCCTTGTCGAGCAGCTCCAGGTCCTTCGCCTCGTGGGTGGCGCCGAGCACGTTGGCGTCCGTGGAGTAGGCCTTCTCGGTGCCCATCCGGTAGGGCTTGCCGATCTTCGCGAGGTACTCGCTCATCTCGCGCCGGCCGCCGAACGCGGTGACGAAGGCCTGGTCGAGCCACGGCTTGTAGATCTTCAGCCGCGGGTTCACGAGCAGCCCGTAGCGGTAGAACCGCTGGATGTCGTTGCCCTTGTGGGTGCTGCCGTCCCCGAAGACGTGCACGTCGTCGTCGCGCATGGCGGTGACGATGGCGGTGGTGGTGACCGCGCGCCCCAGCGGCGTGGTGTTGAAGTACTTCCGCCCGCCCGAGGAGAGGTGGAAGGCGCCGCACTGGATGGCGACGAGGCCCTCACGCACCAGCGACTCGCGGCAGTCGAGCAGCCGGGCAGCCACAGCGCCGTGCTCGCGGGCGGTGGGCGGGATCTCGGCGGGGTCCTTCTCGTCCGGCTGCGCGAGGTCCGCGGTGTACGCGTGGACCTTCATGCCCTGCTCGGCGAGCCACGCGACGGCGCAACGGGTGTCGAGGCCCCCACTGTAGGCGATGCCCAGCGCGGTGCCCGTCTCGGGGAGGGTGCGGTAGATGCGGCTCATGCGCGCGCGACCTATCAGCCGGAGGGGCGGGGCACCAGCGGGGAGGATGTGAGGCGGCGACGGGCGGTGCTTCCTGCCACCTGGCACCCGATGAAGGCTGCCCGGGAGGCGCGGATCCCTGCTCTGCAGGCCTGCAGCCGCAACCGGGGCGGATGCAGCAAGCCGCGTCGATCGCTCACCCCGTCGGGTCGATCTCCGCGGGCTTCTCCACGGTGACGTGCGGCAGCCGGAGCCCCACGCCGAGGAGGAGCTCTCCGCGCCAGACGGCACGCTCCTGCCACGCGAAGTCTGCACCGCCGCGCGCTGCCACCCGGAGCCACACCGGGCCGATGGGCCAGCGTCCTCCCACCATCGCGCGCGCCGGCATCCGCACGCCGGGACTCGCGAAGGCGAATCCCTCCGCCCCCGCCTGGCCGCCCACGAAGGCCTCCCACCGGTCGCCGCCGTACGTCCCGAACAAGCCCACCGACGGCCCGATGCCGAGGCTCACCGGCCCCTTGTAGACGGCGAGCGTGGTGACCCCCAGCACGCCGGTCAGCCGCAGTCGCTGCGCGCCGAGCAGGTGCCAGGCCCTCGCGCCGCGCAGCTCCGCCACGCCCTTCGCCCAGAAGACCTCCAGCTCCGCCGCGTGCGCCGAGCTCACCTGGTCCAGCACGCTGTGGTGCTCGGCGGCGACGCCCACCGAGGTCGGGGAGGCGAGGGCGCTCACCGCATAGCCGGGCTCCCTCGAGCCGACGCCCAGCCACGGCGGGCTGGCCGACGCGGTCGCACTGACCAGCAAAACTGACAGGCAACCGACGAGCCGGAGGTGCCTCATGGAACCTCCACCCGGACGCCTTCGACGCCCCTCACGGAGGCGGAGACGTCCGCACCCGGCGTCCACGCTGCATCGAGGAAGCGGGAGAGCACCGACTCGATGCGCGCGTGGGCATCCTCCAGCGGCAGGTCGGTGGGGCAGCCTCGCCGCGCGTCCTCTTCGCCATTGCGCGTGAACTGGAAGTGGCCTGCGCCCTCCAACACCGCCAGCACCCGCGGACCGCCGAAGAGCGCCAGGCCGTCGCGAACGTCCGTCAGTCTTGCCTGGCAGTCCTGCTCGGCAGCGAATGAGAGCACAGGGCGTCGATGCGCCCGGACCTCCTTCTCGTCCGCGCCATCCGGGTAGCTCGCCAGCAGCACCAGCGCCGAGAAGTCCTCGTCCACCGCGCCCTTGGACGCCACCACGCCGCCCAGCGAGTGCCCTCCCACGGCGATCCGCTCGGGATCCACCCGCCCGTCGAGCACCGATCCCTCCGGCGGATGGACCAGCAGCCCACGCGCCGCCTCGGCGTTGCCCACGGCGAAGATGGCCATGTTCAACGGGTGCGCAGGCATCGCGACTACGATCCCGCGCGCGGCGAGTCGCTCCGCGAGCCACGCGTAGTCCTCGATGGGAACGGCGCCTCCCTGCAGCAGCACCAGCGCCGGCCCTCGCCCCTCCTCGAACCGCTGCGGCAGGAACACCTCCACCTTCACCAGATCGGTGTGACGTGCGCGGACCTCGAAGGTGGCGCGGCTTCCCTCGGCGGAGGACGGCGCTTCGAGCGGGCACCCGAGCAGGACGACACTCACCATCCCCATCAGCGCCAGGCGTGGCTTCATGCACGTGTGTATGGCCGCCTGGAGTCCGGGCGGCAACTCCGGGCTCGGGCACGCTTCAGACCGAGCTGCTGGGCGCCCTCACAGACAACAACTAGAGTCATCGGTGGAGCACATGCGCAGCGGAGATCGGCATGAACGAGCAGGCGGAGAAGGTTCTGACCGAGGCGATGAAACTCACAGCTCGCGAGCGTGCGAGGGTCGCTGCGGAACTGATCGCCAGCGTCGATGGTGAGCCTGACGCTGACGCGGAGGGCGCATGGGCCGCTGAGATCGACCGTCGGGTTCATCGCATCAAGAGCGAAGGCCCGAAGGGCGAGGATTGGCAGGTTGTGCACGACCGGATCGCAGGACGGTTGCGTTCCAAGTGAACCGCAAGATCCGGGTCGAGCCCGAGGCGGAGGCCGAACTTCAGGAAGCGGCGGAATGGTACGAGTCGCAAGAGGCCGGGCTCGGGCTCCTACTGCTGAGTCAGGTCGCGGTTGCCTACCAGCGCATCCTCAGCGGCGAGCACGGCGCGCCGGTGCCTGAGGCGGGAACCGCCGCACGGCGCATCGGTATCAGCAAGTTCCCTCCTTGGATGATCTTCATCGAGCACTGTGGCGAAGCCGTAGTCCTGGCCTTTGCGCATGTACGGCGGCGGCCGGGCTACTGGCGCACGCGGGTGCGGTCTCTTTGATGGGCGACCCGCTCGCACCCCGAGCAGAACTTCACGCGATCTCCCGGACCGCAGTGAGCAGCCGGTCGATCTCCTCGGGCGTGTTGATGTACCCGGGCGTGGCGCGCACGGCCTCGCTCCCGTAGGGCGCCTGGGTGACCACGAATCCCTCCTCCCGCAGCCTCGAGACGGCGCGTGACGAGGACAGCCCCTCCAGCTCGAAGGACACGATCCCGGCCGAGCGCTCCGGTGACACGGGCGTGAGCAACCGCACGCCGCGCATCCCGCCGAGGCCCTCCTTCAACTGACCTGTCAGCTCCCGGATCCGCGCGGTGATCCGCTCCTGGCCAATCGCGCGGTGGAAGCGGAAGGCATCGGCCAGCGCCCAGCGGTGCTCGAAGGGATGAAACCCTCCCGGGGTCATCACGTGGCCCGGCGTCTCGCGGAGGCCGAAGGGGGGCACGGTGGGCACGAGCGCGTCCCACACCTCACTGCGCGCGGCGTAGAGCACGCCCGTCCCCCGCGGCCCGTAGAGCCACTTGTGGCAGCCCGCCACGAACACGTCGCACCCGAGCGCGCCCAGCGTCTCGCTCTCCACGCCGAACCCGTGCACCCCATCCACGCACAGGAGCACCGGACGTCCGCGCCGCCGGCCCACCTCACCCAGCGCGTCGGCGATGGCGCGGATGGGCAGCTTCACGCCCGTGTCCGAGTGCACCCACGTCAGCGCCACCGCGCGCGTGCGCTCGTCCACTGCTCGCAGCAGGCGCGCCACCACCTCGTCCTCGCTCCAGCCCGACGGCTCGTCGAACAGCGGCACCCGCTCCCACGAGGCGCCGCTCTGCGTGGCCTTGAAGTCCAATGACTGCCAGGTGGAGTAGTAGCCGCCCTCCTCGACCAGCACCTTGTCGCCGGGCTCGAGCTTGAGGCCGTTGTAGAGCAGCGCCAGGCCCTCGGTGGTGGAGCGGGTGAGGGCCACGTGCTCCTCGGGCGCGTCCATGAAGCGCGCGGCCTCCGCGTAGACCTCGAGCAGCGCGCGGGTGTTGGTGCGCAAGAGGTACCCGGCGGGGTCTTCGTCCAGCGCGTCGGCGTGGCGGCGGATCGCCTCGCGCACCGGCCGCGGATGCGAGGCGATGAACATGGACGAGAGGTGCACCTTCTCCGGACTGAGCCGGAACTGCGCGCGCACGCCCTCCCACGTCTGCAGGGACGCCGGATCGGAATCGGCGGCCTCGGCGTTCGGGACGACCCCCGGCGACACGGCGCTCACGCCCCGCCCGGTGCACTGGCCGATCGTCCCGACCGCGATCCCCAGCCCGGCCCCCGCGCCGGCGGCCAGGAGCAGGTCCCGGCGCCGCACGATCACTTCTTGATCTGCCAGAGGTAGAGCTTGGCGCCCGAGACCTCGCGCTCCTGGTCCGGCTTCCACGTGCCCATGTCGAACGAGTGCGAGACGATCCGCGCGCCGTTCTTGAGCTGCCGCTGGAGCTGCGGCCGGAGCTTCTCGTTCAGCGACGGCAGCAGGTAGAGCGTCACCACGTCCGCGTCGGAGAAGTCGGTCTCGAAGAGGTCGCCCTGCCGGACCTCGACCAGGTGCTCGACGCCGTTCTCCTTCACGTTCCGCCTCGCGTCGGCGATGCGCTCGGGATCGATGTCGATGCACACCGCGCGTGCGCCGTGGTCCCGCGCCGCCGCCACCGCGATCCGCCCGTCCCCGCACCCGAGGTCGTAGAGCTTCTGCCCCTTCTTCACCTGCGCCATGTCCAGCATCGCCTGCACGCGATCCTCGGGCGTGGGCACGAAGACCACGTCCGGCGTCCGGGCCTCTGCCTTCGCCGCCGCGGGGATCGCCGCCACGGGTCCCGCGGCCTCGGCGGCGCGCGTCTGCTCCTCGCCGGTCAGCGCGCGGGTGCTGCTCCCATCGAGCCGCGCCTCCGACTCGCGCGAGTCACCCGCCCGCCCGGTGGACGCGCAACCCAGCACGCCCATCGCGCCCACTGCCACCGCCACAGTCGCCACCCGCACCGCGCTCTTCACCCTCTTCATGCCCGTTCCTCCGTTCCGTCCGTCTTCGTCGTCACCACCTGCGCCTGCGCCCCTGCCCGCGCCCGCGCGAGGCCGCGCTCCCTCCGGCCCTCGAGCCACAGCGGCACCACGCCCAGCACCAGCACCGCCACGCCCACCGCCGCGCCCAGCCGGGTGTAGACGATCGACGAGTAGAGCAGCCACGCGCTGCTGGCGCAGAAGAGGATCGGCGTCACCGGGTAGAAGGGGACGCGGAAGGGCCTTGGCACGTGCGGCTCGCGTTGGCGCAGGACGATCAGCGCCAGGCCCGTCAACAGGAAGAAGGCCCAGAAGACGGGGGCGGTGTACTCGACCATCGTCTCGAAGCCGCGGCGGGACATGCCGCCCACCACCACCAGGGCCAGCGCGAGCGCCCCTTGCACCAGCAGCGCGCGCACCGGCGCGTCCGCCCGCGCATCCCACCGCCCGAGCCCGCGGAACACGCCGAAGTCCCGCCCCAGCGCGTACCCCGTCCGGGACCCCATCACGATCGTCGCGTTGGCAGACGTCATCGCCGCCGCCGCGATGAGCACGCTCAGAAGCGCCATCCCCCACGGCCCGGTGAGTCCGCGCATCAGGTCCGCGGCCACCGCCTCGCTCCCCTGCAGCCCGCCCAGCCCCAGGGCCCTCACGTACGCGAGGTTCACCAGCACGTAGAGCACGGTCACCACCGCCACGCCGCCCACCAGCGCCACCGCCACGCGCCTGCGGCCGCCGCGGATCTCCGAGGACAGGTACGCCGCCTCGTTCCAGCCGCCGTAGGTCAGCAGCACGAAGACCATCGCCAGCCCGAGGCTGATCCCGCTCGAAGCGCCGGCGCCCGCATCCGTTGCGCCCGCCTCCGCAACGGCTGC
>CAZCWA010000130.1:0-9133 GCA_964502265.1 uncultured Myxococcaceae bacterium
GAGGAGGCCTACTACTTCGCGCCGCAGGGCCAGACGAAGATCATGAACGAAGGCTGGGCCTCCTACTGGCACAGCACCATCATGACCACCCGGGCGCTGAAGGATGACGAGGTCATCGAATACGCGGACCGGCACGCCGGCACCATGGCGACGCGGCCCGGGCAGCTGAACCCGTACAAGCTCGGGATCGAGTTGTGGCGGGACATCGAGGACCGCTGGAACAAGGGGCGCTTCGGCAAGGAGTACGACGAGTGCGACGACCTGCGGGCGCGCCGGTCGTGGGACAAGAAGCTCGGCCTGGGCCGGGAGAAGATCTTCGAGGTCCGCCAGCACTACAACGACGTGACCTTCATCGACACGTTCCTCACCGCCGAGTTCGCGCTGGAGCAGAAGCTCTTCGTGTTCGGGTTCAACGAGAAGCGGAACTCGTGGGAGATCCTCGACCGTGAGTTCCGGAAGGTGAAGAACAAGCTCCTGCAGCAGCTCACCAACTTCGGGCAGCCGATCATCGAGGTGGTGGACGGGAACTTCGAGAACCGCAGCGAGCTGCTGCTGGCCCACCGGCACGACGGGCTGGACCTCAAGCACGACGAGGCGCGGGAAACGCTCAAGAATCTTCAAGCGATGTGGCGTCGGCCGGTGAACATTATTACGAAGGGCGAGGGCCGGGGCCTGCTGCTCCGGTTCGACGGCGAGACCCACTCGGAGAAGAAGGTCGAGCTGTAGTCAGGACGAAGGAGAAGGAACGAGCGATGGCGGCCCGAATCGACAGCGCCGAGGTGGTCTCCTTCCGGCTGAAGGTGCCCCGGTTGGAGCTGGACCGGATGTGCCAGAGCCCGGTGGGACAGGAGCTCGCCCTGGAGCTGGTGGAGGACGAGAGCGGTCAGCTCCACCTCGGGCCCGCCCACGGGGACAGCTTCGCCCGCTTCCGCCCGACCGGCGCGGAGGCCCTGCTCACCGAGGTCTACATCGCCCGCGACGCGAACGGAGAGTTCCTGCTGCGGGTGCTCGGCGCGCTGATGGTCCGCTTCGCCGGCGACCTCGAGCTGCGGCTGACCTGGAACGTGCCGGAGAGAAACCGCACCGCCGACCTCACCGAGCTGCAGATCGCCCGCGGCCTCACCGAGTTCCCCGGCATCGGGCATGTGCCCACCACCGAGGAGGAGGCGCGTGCGGGGGCGGGTGGTGGAGCGGCGGGGGGCGCCGCTTCCCGGAACGAGCTGCGGGCGGGCGCTGAAGAGATGGCCGCCATCCCCTCCGAGGAGGCCGAGGAGATCCAGCGGCTGCTCGAGAAGGGGCGGGAGCAGTTCGAGGAGTACCTGCGGCTGAAGCGGCAGCGCGGGAGCTGAGGACCCCGCGGCGCTTCAGGAGGCGATCGCCTCGCTGCTCGTGACCGGTAGCCGGATCGCGTTCGGCGAGGATTGATGGTGCCGCGATTGTCGATCAAGCCGGCTCCTCTACCCAACCCTGGTCCCCGACCCATCGCACGGCTTTACCCGCGGATTCGTCGAGCAGATCTTCGTCCCCTGAAGGCAAGTTCGCCCCCCAGCCGGCCAGACCGGCTTCCGCCAGCCCGGATGCTTGGGGGTGTGGGCTGGCGAGCGACAGGAGCAGGCCTTCCCTCCCGCGCCGGACGAGCTCCCGCTCGACCGCCTTGGTGATGAAGCGACTGCGGTTCGGCTCATAGCGGTCGATGTCGTCCACGAGGCCGACGGGCAGCGTGACGGTGACGCGTTGTGTGGTCGCCATAAGACCTCCTGCGCTCTTGAGGCTATGAACCTCTGGAGTTCAGTGCTCGAAGACCTTCCCGTCCGGAGCGCTCGAACGCCTCCCGGTCATTCTCCCGTCCTTGTAGGCCAAGGGATGTGGGCCTAAATTAAGGCCTATGGCAAGGTCAGAAAACGGTCCCGCTTCGTCAATGCTTCAGGTCGCGGAGGACATCGTCCCCATCGGCGAGCTGAAGGCTCGCCTCTCCGAGAAGATCCGGGGGCTGAAGGGCACGCGCCGGCCTATCGTCGTCACGCAGAACGGAAAGGCGGCGGCCGTGATGCTTGCGCCTGAAGAGTTCGACAGGCTGTCGGCCCAGGCTCGCTTCGTCGCCGCCGTCCATGAAGGGCTGGGCGACCTCGAAGCGGGACACGTGGTCAGCAACGAGGACCTGGGCCGCCGGCTGGACGAACGGTTCGGCAAGCAGAGCAAGCCTACGAAGAAGAAGTGATGCTGCGTTGGACCGATCGCGCCGCCAACGATCTGATTGAGATCGGTGAGTACATCGCCGCCGACGACCCCATCGCTGCCCGCGCATGGGTCGAGACACTCAGGCAGCGCGCCGTGAAGGCTTCGAAGATGCAGCGCACGGGACGGGTCGTGCCAGAGATCGGCCGCGACGATGTGCGCGAGGTTCTCCACCGCAACTACCGCATCGTCTATCGCGTCGTCGACGACGGCATCGTGGTCCTCACGGTGTTCGAAGGGCACAGACTCATGAGCCGGATCGAGCTGGACCCCGAATAGAGGGGGAAAGACCTCCGGGTGGAAGCTCTTGAGCCGCACCGATAGGGTCGGCCCGTGCAAGCGTCCTTCGTCCGCGCCGTCCCTTCGTCCTTCAAGCTGACCGCGCTCTGCATCGCGCTCTTCACGGCTGCGTGCGGTGAGCGCGGGAGCGGAACGCCCGATGGGTCGTTCAACGGCGGCGGACCGGACGCGGGGCAGACCGGCAACAACGGGGACGGCGGCACCACAGGCACGGACGCGGGGACCGAGCCGCTCTTCGGCGATCCCTTCACCCTCCGCCCCTTCGAGAACGTGCGGATCTCCAGCCACTCGGACCAGCCGAACTTCCAGCAGGCGGACGCGGTGTTCGATTGGGGCCGGGTGGCCAAGGCGAAGGTCACGCTCTTCGTCGAGCTCGACACGACCTGCTACCCCTTCACGAAGTGGGAGATGAACCGGCCGCCGCAGGGGCACAACTGGCCTTCGGACTGCGACGCGTACGACCGGACCTTCACCTTCACCGTCGATCCCGCCGAGTCTCCCGACGACCCGCCCGGCTTCGAGATCGTCCGCGCCATCACGCCCTTCGGCGGGCCGATGCAGCTCGAGGTCGACCTCACCGACTTCGCCAACGGGCTCCCCGGCCCGCACCGGCTGCGCACGCGGATCGAGACCTGGTCGGATGGCGCAGGGCAGGTCTCGGGCAGCAACGGCGGCTGGTTCGTCAGTGCCCGCATCGAGGTCACGCCCGGCCGTCCTCCCGCCTCGGTCGCGGCGGTCATCCCGCTCTGGCAGGGCAGCCAGACGGAGGAGGGAGAGGGCGGCCTCGTCACCTTCACGGTTCCGCCCGGCACGGTGGAGACGCGGCTCGAGTACCGGGCCACGGGACACGGCGGCGGCACCGCGGATTCGGCCTGCATCGGCCACGCGGACGAGTTCTGCCGGCGCCGGCATGAGCTCTTTGTGGACGGCCAGAGCGTCGACGCCTTCGAGCCCTGGCGCGACGACTGCTCCCTGCTCTGCACGCCCGCGCAGCATACCTGGCCCGGCGGCGGCACCCTGACCTACTGCCAGGAGAACCCCTGCGGCGCGCAGAGCAGCGTCCGGGCCCCGCGCGCCAACTGGTGTCCGGGCAGCCTCACCCCGCCCCGCGTCCTCTACCCCGCCGCGCTGGCCGAAGCGGGCGAGCACACCTTCTCCTGGTCCATCAACAAGATTGCTCCCGGCGGTCAGTGGACGATCTCCGCCTGGGCCATCGCCTACGGCACCCCGCCCTGACGCCGCCGAAGCAACCGGCCCGCCGAGCGCGCCTGACCCGGAATGGACGCACCTCTACAGGCCGCTACAATCCGCCGCCTGATGAGAGCGCTCCTCCTCCTGCTCGCCATCCTCTGCGTCCCCGCCACCGCCCGCGCTCAGGAACCTGCCTCCTTCGAAGCCTCCGCCGAAGCCCCGGCGGAACCGCCCGTCCCGGCGGCCGAGGTCCTGATCAAGAACCGGCGCATCCAGAAGGGGCAGAACACGCTCGCCCAGGCGCTGGCCGAGGTTCCGCTCCCGCACGCCCAGGTGCAGGCGGTGGTCTCCGCGCTCGAGGCCGCCGAGTTCGACTTCCGCCGCATCCGCGTGGGCGACCAGTTCCGGATGGTGATCCGCCACGGCGAATTGGACTTCTTCGACTTCCGGCAGAACCGCCAGAACGCCTGGCTCGTCCGCCGCGACGGGGACCGCTACGTGGGCCTCAAGCGCGAGGTCGAGGTCGAGCAGCGGGTGGCCACGGTCGATCTCACGGTCAACACCAGCCTCTGGGACGCGGTGATCGGCGCGGGCGAGAAGCCGGGCATCGCGGTGGCGCTCGCGGACGTGTTCGCGTGGGACGTGGACTTCTACCAGGACGTGCGCCAGGGCGACCGGGTCCGCGCGGTGATCGAGAAGCGCCTGGTGAAGGGCCGGCTCGTCGACTACGGCAACGTGCTCGCGGCCGAGTACCTGGGCGAGACGGTGGGCCACAAGCGCGTCTTCCGCTACGAGACCGAGAGCGGCCAGGTCTCCTACTTCCAGCAGGACGGCTCCTCGGCGCGCAAGGCGTTCCTCAAGAGCCCGCTCAAGTACGCCAACGTCACCTCCCGCTTCGGCAGCCGCTTCCACCCGGTGCTCAAGTACATGAAGGCGCACAACGGCGTGGACTACGGCGCCGCGGTGGGCACGCCGGTGTGGGCGCCCGCGGACGGCACCGTCACCCGCGTCTCCTACGACGGGGCCAACGGCAACCTCCTCTGCCTGCGGCACCTCAACGGCTTCGAGACCTGCTACGCCCACCTGCACCGCGTCCACGTGCGCAAGGGCCAGAGGGTCCAGCAGAAGCAGGTCGTCGCCCTCACCGGCAACACCGGCCGCAGCACCGGGCCGCACCTGCACTACGCGCTCAAGCGCAACGGGCAGTTCGTCAACCCGCTCACCCAGAACTTCCCCCGCGCCGAGCCCGTCCCCAAAGCCGAACTCTCCCGCTTCACCGAGAGCATCGCGCCGCTGGTCGCCCAGCTCGACGCGGTCAGCGTGGCCGCCATCGTTCCTGCCCCGGGGACCGAGACCACCGCCGTCCCCTGACGCCTCGTACGACATCCGACGACGAGGCCGCGTTTCACCGTCCCGCCCGCCACCCGGGCGGGTAGGCTGCGCCTTCTCGTTCGCCCGGAAGCCTTCGCCGCTTCGGGCGTTGTGACCCGTTCACCGGAGACACACACACCATGGCCGACACCCCGCGCGCGCCCCGTCCAGCCGACTTCGCCTCCCCCGCGGAGTCCGGGACGCCGCCCAAGGATTCCTCCCCCACCTCGTCCGGCAACGGCCGCGAGGAGCCCTCCCGCTCGGACCTGCGCAGCGGGCTCGACGCGCAGAGCCTCCGCCACGGCTTCATCGACCACGTGGTCTACGACCGCGCCAAGAACCCGGACACCGCCACCACCCACGACCGGTTCCTCGCCTTCGCCTCCGCGGTCCGCGACCGGCTCGCGGCGAGGTGGGTGAACACCACGCGCACCTACTACGAGCACGACGTGAAGCGGGCGTACTACCTCTCCGCGGAGTACCTGCTCGGGCGCGCGCTCTCCAACAACCTGATGAACATGGGCCTGATGGACGTGGCCCGCGAGGCGCTCGCCTCCACCGGCGTGAACCTCGACGCGCTCCTGGAGATGGAGCCGGACGCGGGCCTGGGCAACGGCGGCCTCGGGCGGCTGGCGGCGTGCTTCCTCGACTCGATGGCCACGCTCGGGCTGCCCGGCTACGGCTACGGCATCCGCTACGAGTTCGGCATCTTCACCCAGGACATCGTCAACGGGCACCAGGTGGAGCGCTCCGACGAGTGGCTCCGCTTCGGCAACCCGTGGGAGCTGGTGCGGCCGGAGAAGGCGGTCCCGGTCCGCTTCTACGGCCACGTGGAGCACCACCAGGGCGCGGACGGCAGGCCGGTGGCGCGCTGGGTGGGCGGCAGGACCGTGCTCGGCATCCCCTACGACACGCCGGTGTGCGGCTACGGCACCAACACGGTGAACACGCTTCGGCTGTGGCAGGCGCGCGCCTCGGCCGAGTTCGACTTCCAGCTCTTCAACGCCGGGGACTACGAGCGCAGCGTGCTGGAGAAGAACGACTCGGAGGTCATCTCCAAGGTCCTCTACCCCAACGACAACTTCATCGCCGGCAAGGAGCTGCGCCTCAAGCAGCAGTACTTCTTCGTCGCCTGCTCCATCGCCGACATCATCCGGCGCTACCTCAAGTCCCATCAGGACTTCCGGCAGTTCGGCAAGAAGGTCGCCATCCAGCTCAACGACACCCACCCGGCGATCGGCGTGGCGGAGCTGATGCGCGTGCTGGTGGACGAGAAGCGCCTGCTCTGGGACGAGGCCTGGAACGTGACGGTGGAGGCCTTCGGCTACACCAACCACACCCTGCTCGCCGAGGCCCTCGAGAAGTGGCCGGTCGCCATCTTCGAGCGCCTGCTCCCGCGGCACCTCGAGATCATCTACGAGATCAACAGCCGCTTCCTCCGGCAGGTGCAGATCCGCTGGCCGTTCGACGGCGAGCGCCTGCGCCGGATGAGCCTCATCGAGGAGGGCCCGGAGCGCAAAGTCCGGATGGCCCACCTCGCCACCGTGGGCTCGCACAGCGTGAACGGGGTGGCGGAGCTGCACACCTCGCTGCTCAAGCGGGACGCCCTGCGCGACTTCGCGGAGATGTTCCCCGAGCGCTTCAACAACAAGACCAACGGCGTCACCCCGCGCCGCTGGCTGAAGCTGTGCAACCCCAGGCTCTCGAAGCTCATCGACTCGAAGATCGGCGATGGGTGGGTGACCGACCTCGACCAGCTCGCGAAGCTCGACAAGTACGCACAGGACGCGGACTTCCTCGCGCAGGTGGGCGAGGTGAAGCGGCAGAACAAGGAGGCGCTGGCCCGGCACGTGCGCGATCTGGTCTGGGTGAACCTCAACCCGGACGCGGTCTTCGACGTCCAGATCAAGCGGCTGCACGAGTACAAGCGCCAGCTCCTCAACGCGCTCCACATCGTCTCGCTGTGGATCAAGGCGCGGCGCGATCCTTCGACCATCGTCCACCCGCGCGCGTTCATCTTCGGCGCCAAGGCCGCCCCCGGCTACGTGCAGGCCAAGCAGATCATCCGGCTGATCAACGGAATCGCCGAGGTGGTCAACTCGGACGCGGGCACCACCGGCATCCAGGTGGTCTTCCTCCCCAACTACCGGGTCTCGCTCGCCGAGCGCATCTTCCCCGCCGCGGACGTCTCCGAGCAGATCTCCACCGCGGGCATGGAGGCCTCGGGCACCGGCAACATGAAGTTCGCCCTCAACGGCGCGCTGACCGTGGGCACGCTCGACGGCGCCAACATCGAGATCCGCGAGGCGGTGGGCGAGGAGAACTTCTTCCTCTTCGGCCTCACCGCCGACGAGGTGGCGCAGAAGCTCGCCGAGGGCTACCGCGGCCGCGACGTCTACGACCGGGACGACGAGGTCCGCGAGGTGCTCGACCTCGTCAACTCGGGCTTCTTCTCGCCCGAGGACAAGACCCAGTTCCGGCCGCTGGTCCAGGGGCTGCTCGACGAGGACCGCTACCTCGTGCTGGAGGACTTCCGCGGCTACGCCGAGGCCCAGGAGCGCCTGGTCCGCGCCTACCGCGACCAGAAGGGGTGGACGAAGATGGCCCTGCACAACATCGCCCGGGTGGGCCGCTTCTCCTCGGACCGCACCATCCGCGAGTACGCGAAGGACATCTGGGACATCCGGCCGGTGACGGTGGAGATGTAGCGGGCAGCAGGGACGCTACGCGGGCAGGGCGAGGGCGCCCTCCACGCGGTTGCCGCCCTGCGCCTTCGCCCGCTCGAGCGCGCGCTCCGCGGACGCCAGCAGGCTCGCCTCGTCCTCTCCGTGCGCGGGGAAGAGCGCGTAGCCTGCGCGCACGCTCACCGCCCCCGGCGCCTCGTCCGAGCGGCTCCACGCCTCCACCCGCTGCCGGATCCCGTCCGCCCACGCCCTCGCCGCCGCGTCCTCCGAGCCCTGCAGCAGCACGGCGAAGGTGTTGGAGGCGAAGCGCGCCCCGGCCTCGGCGCCCGACGCCGAGGTGAGGAACCCCGCCACCCGGTTGAGCAGCACGTCCCCTTCCGCCCAGCCCTGCTCGGCGTTGAAGGCGCGGAAGCGGTCCACGTCCACCAGCACCAGCGCGAAGCCCTTGCGCGAGGCCCGCGCGCGCACGACCGAGGCGGAGAGCGCCTCCTGGAAGAAGCGGTGGGTGTAGCGGCCGGTCACCGGGTCCCGGAAGGCCAGCCCCTGCAGGTTCTCCGAGAGGTTCCGGTCCCGGCTCTCGAGCGTGCTCATCGCCCGCGAGAGCTCGGTGTTGCGCGCCTTCAGCTCCCGGACCAGCTCGCTCTTGATCTGCGCCACCGCCGACTCGTGGATGGCCTCGCCCACGGTGGAGAGCAATTCTGCCGCGCGGAAGGGCTTGGTGAGGAAGCGCCGCACCCGCGCCACGTTGATCGCATCCTGCGCGGTGTCCACCCGCGAGGAGGCGGTGACCAGCACCCGCGCCGCGTCCGGCTGCAGGGCGGCGACCTCGCGCAAGAGCTCCACCCCGCTCATGGCGGGCAGCATGTGGTCGGACACCACCGCGTGGACCTTCTCCTGGCGCAGAAAGCCCAGCGCCTCCTCCGCGGAGGACGCGGTGAGCACCGAGAAGTCCCTCCCCAGCACCTGCTTCATCAGGTGGAGGATCTGCTCGTCGTCGTCCACCACCAGCACCGTTGCCGAGACCCGCGCACCCATGTCGCCTGTTCGCCCTCCGCTGCTTCTGACTGCCTTCTGCGCTGCGCCCCGTCCTGCCCCGGCCCCGTCCGGCTACGCGAGGTCGGCGAGGCGCTCGTCGATCTCGTCGGCGAGCGAGGGGTGGGACTGCGAAAGCGCCACCTCCTTCGCACGCTCGAGCGTGGCCCGCGCCTCCTCGATCCGGCCACAGCCGGAGTATGCGTCACCGAGGGACACCAGGCCCGCCGCGAAGTCCGCCTGCAGACGGTTGGCCTGCTCCAAAGGCTCGACCGCCTCGGCGTGGCGCCCCTTCGAGACGAGGAAACGCCCCAGGGCGA
>CAZCWA010000130.1:9233-11480 GCA_964502265.1 uncultured Myxococcaceae bacterium
GGCTCGACCGCCTCGGCGTGGCGCCCCTTCGAGACGAGGAAACGCCCCAGGGCGAACCAGGGGAGCGGGTTGTGGGGAAATTCGACAGCGCGCCGACGGTGCTGGGCCTCTTCCGCGTCCATCCCCCGGAGGATAGCACCCGGGCAGCCGGGCGCCCGTGCCGTCTCACCCAAGCAGCCGGCGCCTTCCGGCCACATCTTGTGGCCCATGATCGCCCCGTCGCCCGGACGTCCGAGCGCACCCGCCCCTCCGCAGCCCCGCGTGCCGCTGCGCCGCCGCATGTGGCCGCCCCGCGCGTTGCAGGTGGGGCTCGGCGCCTGGGTGCTGCTCACCGCGTTCCTCTGGCCGCACTCGAGGGTGCAGGCCAGCCTCGCGGTGGGCGCGGGCGCGCTGACGGTGCTCCTGTCCCTGGTGGCGCTGCGCTACTCGCCCATCCGCCTGCTGCTGGGACTCGTGGGCGGGTGGCTGATCGTGGGCAGCTTCATGCCGCCCTCCCAGCCCCTCACGGTGGTGAACAACCTGGTGGCAGGCGCGCTCATCACCGCGCTGTGCTTCTTCCCGGTGGGCGATGTGCCGCTGCTCAAGCGCAAGACGCAGGTGCCGCGGGAGGTCTGACCGCACCGAGACGAAGCGGGACGGAGCGGGACGAGCGATGCCCCCGGCCCCGAGACGTGGGGGCGCGGGGGCACCGTTCAACTCAGCGCCACTGCCGGGGCCTGAGGCTCGTGTCGAGCGGTCCCCGCTCGGCGGACATCGCCGGCGAGTCCCGCCGCTGCCGCTCGTAGCCCTGCCCGTCGATCACGTTCCCCAGCCCGAGGCCGTGCTGCGCCCCCTCCGGGGTGCCCGGCGCGCGGTGCTCGGTGGTCATCGCCGCGGGTTGCCCCTCGTGGCCTGAGCCACCGGTGCCAGCCTGCGCCGGGCCCTGGCCCTGGCCGCCGCCGTACCGCGCCGGCTGGGCATCCACGCCGAACGTCGTCTCCTCCAGCCGGCAGCCGCCGGCCGCCAGCGCGAACCCGCCGACGAGCCCTGCCAGCGCCACGCGCTTGGTCCATGCGCCCATGGTCGTCCTCCTCCTCGTCGCTTCAACGTGCCCACGAGGCGAAGGGGGGACGAACAGGGGCGTCCGGGCCGCGTCCGGCCGGCCGCCCTCCGGCGCGGCGGCTAGCCGATCTCGATCACCTTCTGGCCGAAGAGCTGGTCCACCTGGTGGATGAACTCGTCCGACGGGTTCACCTTCACCTGGATCCCGCCCACGATGACCTCCGCCTCGCCGGGGAAGATCATCGACACGCCCAGGGGCAGCGCGCCCTCGTTCTTCTTCGCCAGGGCCAGAAGCCGCGTCAGCCGCTCGTCGGTGAAGAGGTCGTGGGTGGCGCGGATCTCCACCCGCTTCGCCCGCTTCTCCCGCACCTCGCGGAGCGACTGGATGTTCTCCACGATGAGCTCGGCCACCGGGTTCTCCTCGTCCCGGGTGTTGAACTGCACGGTGCCGGTGACGAGGATCGGGTCGTCGCCCTTGAGCAGGCCCTCCCACTGGTCGAAGCCCGGCCGGGGCGAGCCCTTGGTCCACTTCCCGTCCCGCCCCATCATCGGCTTGGAGCCGTCCTTGCCCGGGAAGCACACCAGCTCCACCGAGCCGGTGAGGTCCTCCAGCGTCACCCACGCCATCCGCTTGCCGGTCTTGGTGGGCCGCTCGCGCAGCGCGGACACGATGCCCGCCACGGTGATCTTGTCGTCCCGGCGCGCGCGCTGCACCGCCGCGCACGAGCGCGCGTACCGCTTCAGCTCCTTCTCGTACTGGTGCAGCGGGTGCCCGGACACGTAGAAGCCGATGGACTCCTTCTCGAACGAGAGCCGCTCCTTCTCGCTCCACTCGTCGCAGCGCACGTAGTCGTCCGAGACCGCCGCGCCCCCGCCCTTCGCCGGCCCGCCGCCGCCGAGCAGCCCGAACAAGGACGACTGCCCGACCTCCTTGTCCCGCTGGGTGGACGCGCCGCGCTCGAGCGCCTTCTCGATGCTCTCGAAGAGCTGCCTTCGGTGCCGCCCGGTGAAGTCGAACGCGCCGGCCTTCACCAGCGCCTCGATCACCTTCCGGTTCACCCGCCGGGTGTCCACGCGCTCGCAGAAGTCGAACAGGTCCTTGAACGGGCCCTCCTTGCGCGCCTCGAGGATCCCCTGGATGGCGCCCTCGCCCACGCCCTTGATGCCGCCGAGCCCGAAGCGGATCTTCCCGTCCACCGCGCCGAA
>CAZCWA010000131.1:0-11401 GCA_964502265.1 uncultured Myxococcaceae bacterium
CCACTCCGCGTCGCCCTCCTCTGATAGGCCGCCTATGGCGCGGTGCGTCCGGGCCCAATAGCCCACCGCCCCACAAGGGGCAAATCCTTTGACTGTCCGGTGAACGCCGGAGGATGGCGGTTTGCGCGCCTAGAGCAACGAGCCCTGCGGGGAAGGCGGGGCGGTCTTGCCGAAGTAGGCGAAGGCCCGGTGGGTGGCGACGCGGCCGCGCGGGGTCCGGTTGAGCAGGCCCTGCTGGAGGAGGAAGGGCTCGTAGACGTCCTCGAGCGTGTCGCGCTGTTCCCCCACCGCCGCGGCGATGGTCTCCACGCCCACCGGCCCGCCGCCGAACATCTCGATGATGGTGAGCATCACCCGCCGGTCCATCTGGTCGAGCCCCATCCCGTCCACCTGGAGCCGGTCCAGCGCGCGCCCCGCCACGTCCTTCGAGATCCGCCCATCGCCCTCCACCTCGGCGAAGTCGCGCACCCGGCGCAGAAGCCGGTTGGCGATCCGCGGCGTCCCCCGGGCCCTGCGCGCGATCTCTGCGCCGCCCGCCTTGTCCAGGCGCACGCCGAGGATCCCCGCGCTGCGCTCGAGGATCTGCTCCAGGTGCTTCGGGTCGTAGTAGTCGAGCCGCTCCTGGATCTGGAACCGGTCGCGCAGAGGCGAGGTGAGCAGCCCGGTGCGGGTGGTGGCGCCGACCAGGGTGAACGGCGGCAGGTCTATCTTCATCGCCCGCGCGGAAGGCCCCGAGTCGATGGTCACGTCGAGCCGGAAGTCCTCCATCGCCGGATAGAGGTACTCCTCCACCGCGGGGTTGAGCCGGTGGATCTCGTCGATGAAGAGGACGTCTCGAGGGCCGAGGTTGGTGAGCAGTCCGGCCAGGTCGCCCTTCCGCTCGATGGCGGGGCCGGAGGTGACGTGGACGCCCACCCCGAGCTCATTGGCGATGATGTGCGCCAGAGAAGTCTTGCCCAGGCCTGGCGGCCCCGAGAACAGGCAGTGGTCGAGCGCCTCCTTCCGCTTGCGCGCGGCCTTCACGTAGACCTTGAGCTTCTCCACCACCTCCGTCTGTCCGACGTACTCGCCGAACGAGGCGGGGCGCAGCGTGGCCTCCACCCGTAGCTCGTCCCCGGTCGCCTCGCGCGACAGCGTGTCCTCCGGCCTGCCCATGGCGGCGCAAGGTACACCACGGTCCGCCGGGCCAGGGTCACCTATCCGGCGCGCACGGAACGCGGACCTCCTCCGCGATCTCCGCTCGCCAGGCAGGCAGCCTCACGTGCCGTCGTTGAAGGTTGCCGCGCCCGCGCGCGTGTCGTTAGTTCGGCGCGTGCTCACCACCTCGCTCGGCCGGTTCCGCCTCATGGGTCTCCTCGAGGGCGCGTCGTTCCTCGCGCTCCTGCTCATCGCCATGCCGCTCAAGTACGTCTGGGGCATGCCGTTGGCGGTGAAGTACGTGGGCTGGGCGCACGGCGTGCTCTTCATGGTCTACCTGGCCGCGCTGCTCGCCGTGTGGGCGGAGCAGAAGTGGTCGCTGAAGGCCCTGGCGTTCGGGTTCGTCGCCGCGGTCCTGCCGGCAGGGCCCATCGTCTTCGACCGTTGGGTGCAGCGGACCGGCGCCGGCGCAAGCGGCTCCGCCGACGCATCGCCCACCGCCTGAGCCGCGCGAGGCGTCAGCCCGCGTCCTGGTCCGCGCGCGGCAGGGTCACGGTGAACCGAGCGCCCTTCTCCGGCTCGGACTCGACCTGGATCTCCCCGCCGTGGAGCCGGGTGAGCGCGGAGGCGATGTACAGCCCCAGCCCGTGCCCGCGTCCGCCTTGCCCGGGCACGCGGTGGAAGCGATTGAAGAGCGTGTCCAGGTGCTCCCGTGCGATCCCGCGCCCGTGATCGCGGACCGAGATCTCCACCCGGTCCTCGCGGTCCACCACGTCCACCTCGATGTGCCGCGACGGCTGCCCGTACTTGATCGCGTTGGAGATCAGGTTGTCGATCACCTGGCGCAGCCGCTCCGGGTCGGCGACGAGCCGGATCCCCGCGCCGTCCCTGCAGGTGATCTCGAAGTCCGGGTTCACCTCCCGCCAGGCGCCGACCACCGTCTCGAGCCACGGCCCGAGGTCGAACGTCTCCAGGTCCAGCTTGAGGCGGCCGTCCTGGAGCCTGGCGGCGTCCAGGATCGAGTTCACCAGCTCGTCCATCCGCGAGAGCTGTTTGGAGATCAACCCGAGGCGCCGCTCCGTGTCCTCGCTGCCTTCGCCCTGGCGCAGGCCCCGCACCGCGAGCTGGGTGGCGGTGAAGGCCGCGCTCAGCGGGCTTTTGATCTCGTGCGCCACCCAATTGAGCATGTCCTCCCGCACCAGCGTGAGGGCGGACTCGTCCGCGGCGCTCGGGGCGTCCGGGGAGGCCGGCGTGCTGGCGACTCTTTCGGCCGCGGTCAGGCCCTCCATCACCATCCGCTCGAAGGTGTCGAGCCCGATGGGCTTCTGCAGGAAGCGGTAGACCTGCTTGCGATCCTCGTCGCGGGGACGGGCGGCGCTGATCAACACGACCGGTACCCCGCGCAGCGCCGCATCCGCCTGGAGCGCGCGGAAGACCTCCAGCCCGTTGCGCTTCGGCATCATGAAGTCGGTGACGACGAGGTCCGGCGTGTGCTGACGGGCGAGCTGAATCGCCTCCTCGCCATCCCGGGCCTCGAGGCACTCGTGCCCGAGCCCGCGGACGAGCTCGCAGTAGCACTCGAGCAGCGCCGGCTCGTCTTCTGCGATCAGGACCTTCGCCAAAGCTAGCTCCGCTCGGGGGCCGGGGAGAACGGGGGCAGCGGGCGCGCCACCCCGGTGAGGATCCCCGCGGCGGTGTCGATGGGCGCGAGGAACTTCAGTCCCCCGTCGGTGATGACGAACTCGCGGAGGTGCGGGTCGTAGCCGCTCTCGCGCATCTTGAGCACCGAGACCACCCGGTGGAGCCTGCCGCGCAGCTCGATGTGGCGGAAGAAGAGCAGGTTCTCCGCGGTCACCGAGATCGGCGTGTCGCTGAAGTCCACGTCCGGCCCGGCGATCTTCGCCACCTCCTTGACGAAGATCGACGTCGTCCCCTGGTTGCGCAGCTCGATGATCAGCGAGGTCAGGAGGCCGCGGATGCGCTGCTTCTCCAGCAGGCTCTCCTCGATCTCGCCGATCCCGTCCACCACCAGCCGCTCGATCCGGTGCTCCCGCACGTAGGCGAGGATCTCCTCCACGAGGTCGTCGGCCTCGGCGTTGACCGGCGACCGATAGAAGAGGTGAAGGCTCCCATCCTCGAGCAGGGGCGCCACATCGAGCGAGATGGCCCGGGCGCGCGCGATCAGCCGCGGCACCGGCTCCGAGTAGGTGACCAGCAGTCCCTTCTTCCCTTCCCGCGCGCCGGCGGCGAGGAAGTTGAGCGAGAGCAGGGTCTTGCCCACCCCGGTGCTCCCGGCGAGGAGGGTCGTGCTCAGGGTGGGGATGCCGCCGTGAAGGATCCCGTCCAGCTCCGTCAGTCCAAAGGAGGCCCGCTCCGTCCTCGGGGTGAAGCCCGGGTCCGGCTGGACGGTCTCCTCGAGCCTCGGCACGAGGTGGACGCCGCCGGCGGTGATGTGCATCACGTGCTCGCCGGTGAGGTGGGCCCGCCCCCGGAGCTTGGCGACCTGCGCCCGGCGGACGATCCGGCCGCCGAAGCGCTGCATGGAGAGGGAGATGATCCCGTCCACCGTGGTCGCCTCGGGGTACCCCAGCAGCTTCTGGAGCGGGTACTCGGTGGTGAGCAGGCAGATCGCCCCGATCTGCGCGAGGGCCACGTTCAGCTCGTAGAGGAAGTCCCGGAGCTTCGCCTCGTTCGCCCACAGGTCGCGCAAGGACCGCATCCCGTCGATCACCAGGAGGTCCGCCTTGTGGTCCTTCATCATCCGCAGGATGAGATCCCGCGTCTCCTTGGGCCCCTTCTGGACCCAGGCATACGCGCTGACGATGAAGATCTCCTGCCCCACCCGGTCCGGCTCGAAGAAGGAGAAGCCGCTGAGCTCCTGGAGGAGCTTCTCCTGTGCCTCGGACGCGAGGGTGGCGATCACCACCCGCTTGCCGCGTGCGGCCTGCGCGAAGGCGATCTGACTGGAGAGGATGGTCTTGCCGGTGCCCGGATCACCGGTGATCAGCACGGACTGGCGTTCGGGAATGCCGCCGCCGAGCAGGAGGTCGAGGGTTGCCACACCGGTGGGGACGATCTGAAATGCCGCCATTCACGGGCACTTCTATCCATGACCGTCCGCGGAGCAAAGTGCCGGGTGTGGCCCCCACTCCGGGAGCCAGCCGGACCTACGGCGCGTAGCGCTTGGCCAGGTAGGCCTCGAGCAGGTTGAGCTCGGCCTCGTCCAGCGCGTCGTCGTACACCAGCACCTCGGCGATCTCCGCCGGGCCGGTCTTGGTGATGTCCGGATCGTCGGGCAGGCCGTCGTGGCGCAGGCCGAGCTGCACGCCGCCCAGCCCCGCGGTGCCGAGGCTGCCGTAGTTCGTCGCCGCCGGCTCCTGGTTGTTGAGGAGCTGCCGCGAGCTGGTCCCGTTGAAGATGTGGACCGAGCGCAGCATGGAGCCCACGGTGAGGTTCTTCTGGGCCGGCTGCGCGAACCCGGTGGCGATCATCTGCAGCGTCCAGCTCACCCCGCCGAGGTCCGCCTGCTTCAGCCGGTGCCGCGGCGTCCCCGGCGCGGTGTCGAAGAAGGTCGTGACCCGGTCCACCACGCGGGAGACGAGCACCACCGTGTTCGGCTGCTCGTAGACCTGCGCGAACTGCGGGGCGGTGAGGCGATCGTCGCGCCCGTCGAACACCACCGAGGGCAGCCCCTTGATCGCGTCCGTCTTGAAGACCGGCTGGAAGGCCGCAGACACCTGCCGGAGGTGGTGGCCGTTGCCGCTGAGGTCCTTCCACTCGGACACCGCGGCCCCGTCACCGGGGAGCGCGCCGCCCTGCCCCATCAAGAGATCGGCGGAGTACCAGACGATGAGCCCGCGCGTCGGTGGGCCGTCGTGCACGGTGACGGTGGCGCTGCTGGAGAGCGTGGGCTCGGCCACGCTGGTCGCCGTCACCTGGTAGGTGCCCGCCACGGTGGGCGCGGAGAAGATCCCCTGGGCGCTGATCGCGCCGCCTGCGGCCTTGGGCGTGTAGTCCCAGAGCACCCCGGTGTTGGCGGCGCCCTCCACCTGCGCGGAGAAGTCCTTCTGCGTCCCGGTCAGCATCGCCCAGGTCGAGGGCTGGACGGTGACCGTCACCACGGGGTCCTCGCCGCCGTCCGTCCCGGCGTCGCTCCCACCGTCCGTCACGCCCCCGTCGCCGGTGCCACCGTCGCCGGTGCCGCCGTCGTTCTGGCCACCGTCGGTGCCACCGCCCGCCCACTGATCCGGCGGCGTGCTGGTGCAGGTGTCCACGCGGCACCACTGGCCGGACTGACACGGGTGCAGCTCGTCACACGCGCGGTCCGAGGGCGACACGAGGTCCACGGAGCACGCGCCCAGCGCGCCGAGGGTGAGCAACAACATGAAGGGGACTGCAGCGGTTCTCATCGAACGTCTCTCCCGAAGGCCTGCTCCAAAGCGTCGAACGCAGGCTTGCGCTGATAGTCCGCATCGAACGGCAGCGGCAGCTCCTGCGGCGTCAGCCAGGTGAACTTGTCGGTGATGCCCCAGGTGGTCAGACCGGTGCAGCCGGGCAGCGTGCTGCACGCCCTGGCCATGCCCCGGTACACGTCCGCCTGAAGTTGCAGCCGCTCCGCCACCGTGAGGTCCGGACGGGAGGAGGTCCTCACGTCCATCTCGGAGATGTGGGTGACGAACCCCGCGTCGTGGAAGCGCGTGAGGTTCTGCGCGAGCTGCTGCTCGGTGGGGTAGTAGTTGAACGACACGTGCCCCTGGAAGCCGACCCCGTGGATCGGCACGCCGGCGTCGCGCAGGGTGCGAAGCGTCTCGAGGATCCGGGTGGACTTCGTGTTCACGCGCTCGGCGTCGTAGTCGTTGTAGAAGAGCCGCGCCGCCGGATCCGCCCGGTGCGCCGCGCGGAACGCCAGCTCGATGTAGTCCGGGCCGATGGTGTCGAACCACATCCCGGTGCGCCAGGTGCCGTCGTTGAGGAAGGCCTCGTTGACGATGTCCCACTCGACGATGCGGCCCTTGTAGCGGCCCATCACCACCGCCACGTAGTCCTCGAGCAGGGCGACAGCCTCGTCGCGCGTCCAGGTGCGCGAGGTCATCCAGCCCGGCAGCGACTTGTGCCACGCCAGCACGTGGCCCCGCACCCGCTTGCCGTGGCTCTCGGCGAAGGAGACCAGCCGGTCCACCACCGAGAAGTCGTACACGCCCTCGCGCGGCTGGATCTGCGCCCACTTCATCTCGAACTCCGGCGTGAGCCCGTCGAAGTGCTCGACGAAGGTCGCCTCGTACAGCGGCTCGCCCGAGTTGAAGAGCTTGCCGTTGTGGAGCGCCGCGCCCAGCAGCAGCTCCCGGTGGACCTCGACGGGGGTGACCGGTCCCTGATGCGTCTCACCGGTGACCGCATTCCGCCACGTCAGCGCGACCTCCCATGTCCCCAGCACGCCCAGCGGGCTGAAGACGTGATCGCCCAGCAGCGACAGCTTCTCGCCGGGCGCAAGCTGCACCTGTTCCCTCGCGGTTCCGAGCGTGATCACCGCGGAAGGATCGCCCCCGGGCCACGCCTTCAACGCCACCTCCTCGAGCTCCGCCACGCCCGCCCCCACCGAGGAGAGCGTGGCCGAGGCGCTCAGCCTGTCCCAGGTGCTCACCGAGGCCGCGGAGACCTCGACGGAGGAGGCCACCAGCTCGGCCGCGTTCTGCACTTCGAAGGTCCGGGTCGCCTGGGCGGTCCCGCCCCTGCGGTCGGTCACCCACGCGATCACCGTGTGGGCGCCGCGGCTCAGCCTGCGGGTGTCGAGCGGAAAGGACCACGTCTCGCGGCCCAGCGCCTGCACACGCGCGCCCTCGCCGAGCTGGAGCTCCACCTTGAAGACGCCCACCTCGGAGGTGGCGGTCCCGGTCAGGAGCACCTCGCCGAAGAGCACCTCCGCGTCCTCGGACGGGAGCGTGAACTCGATGCGGGGCGGATCCCAGCGGGGCTCCGGGTCTTCCGGGACGACGCCACCGCACGCCGCGAGCACGGCCAGCGCGATGAGCACGGGAACTGAGCGGGTGGAGGGGCGCATGGGTCGCTCGGAGTCTGGTCGGGCTCTACAGGTCCAGCAGCCAGGTGGTCACCGCGCCCACCGCCGCGGTGGCCGCGATGCCGAAGCCGACGTTGGCCGCGAGCGCCGCGTTGCTGGCGTTCCGGCCGGCGGCCTGCGCATCCGCATGGAAGGTCTGGCGGTCGTTGTGCTGCGCCTCGTAGGTCCGCGCGAGGTTGCCGAGGACGCCGCCCGCCACCGCCGCCGCCACCGAGACCCCGCCGAGCGTGAGGGGGAGCACCCGGCTGGGGCCCTCGGGCTTCGCGGTGAGCGACCGCTCCATCGGAGTGCTCTGCTGCACCGCCGAATCGCTCGGCACCAGCACCACCTCACGGTCCTTCGGGTCCGCAGGCTTCTGGAGGGGCTGGGTCGCGCCGCGCACCCGGGTGGCGATCGCATCGAACGAGGCGCCGATGCGCGGGCTCACGCCGGGAGGAAGCTCGATGGAGGGGTCGAGCTGCAGCGCGAGCGTGAAGTGCTCCTCGGCCTCCTGGCTCTGGCCGAGGCTGAACTTGCACAGCCCGCTGTACAGCTCGATCTCGGCCATCTCGGCGCGGCTGCTGCCCTCCCACCGCGCCGCCTGCTGCATGCGCTGAACGCACCTCTCGAAGTCGAGCGCCTGGAAGAAGACCTTCCCCTGCGAGAGATAGACGTTCCCGCCGGACTGTGCGGCGGCGGCCGAGGACCACAGGAAGGCGGCGAGGGCTGCGAAGACGGCGAGGCGAAGGGCGTTCATCTGGGGGTTCTCCGGGGGCGCCGCTTAGTAGGACGACGGGGGCGGCAGCGCGTACTTCCGGCGGAGGTAGTCCTCCACCTGGTCGATCTCCGCCTGCGTGAGGGCGCGGTTGTAGAGGAGCACCTCGGCCAGCTCCACCGGACCGGCGTTGGCGGACATGTCCTGCTTCAGCCCGAGCATCACGCCGTTCATGGGAACCGACGCGGGCTTGTTGGCCATCGTCGCCTCGTCGCCGTTCAGCCGCAGCCGCGAGTTGGGGCCGTTGAACATCGCCATCAGCGACTGGAACACGCCGCGCTGGGTGTGCACGTTGCCGGGGCTGGCGAAGTTGGAGGTGATCATCTGCGCCTGCAGGGTGGTCGAGCCGCTGGCGGTGATCTGGACGCGGTGCTTGTTGGTGTGGTTGACGCCGCTGGTCACCCGGGGCGAGTCGATCAGCGTCAGGTTGCCCGGCGAGGGATCCGCGTTGTGGACGATGAAGATCGTCGTCGTGTTCCCGGCCGAGGGCATCGTGTGGTTCGACACGCGGTCATTCGACCCGTCGAAGCGGAGCGACGGCCGGCCGTTCACCGCGTTGGCCACCCGCACCGGACGGGCGGACATGAAGTCGGTCTGCACCAGGTCGTAGCCGTTGCCGGAGAGGTCACCCCAGGTGGCCACCTCGCCGCCGGTGTCCGGCGTGGAGCCGAGCCGGTCCGCCGCGTAGTGCGCGAACAGCCCCGAGCTCACCGGACCGATGACGGTGATCACCACCGTGTCGCTCAGGGAGGCGTCCTCGTCGCTGGTCACCGTGACCGTGTAGGTCCCCGGCACCAGGGGCGCGGTGTAGTCGATGGTGGCGCCCGAGGTGGAGGACAGCGTCCCCGCGCCGGCAGGCACGCTCCAGCTCACCGCCGGGTTGACCGCGCCCGTGACGGTGGCCGAGAGCGTGACCGAGTCGCCGATGACGATCTCCGCAGTCGCCGGCGTGGCGTCCAGCACCACGGGGGAGGTCACGTTCACCGTGACCTGCGCGGTCTGGTTCGGGTCGTCGTTGCTGGTGGCGATGACGGTGTCCACGCCCGCCACCGCCGGCGCGGTGTAGAGCCCGGTGGCGCTGATGGTGCCGCCCGCGCCGCCCGCCGCCACGCTCCAGGACACGCCGTTGTTGGGGGTCTCGCTCACCGTGGCGGAGAACTGCTCGGTCTGCATCACCGTCACGCTGACGGGCCCGACCGGGCTGATGGAGACGCCGTAGTTGGCGGGCTCGATCACCGTGATCGTTGCGGTGGCGGACACCGACGGCGAGGCGACGCTGGTGGCCACCACGTGGAAGACGCCGGGGGCCGAGGGCGCCGTGTACTGCGCGGCGAGCCCGCTCGGCGACAGGGTCCCGCCGTTGCTCTCGGTGATGGCCCAGGTGACGCCGGCGTTGGCGAGGTCGTTGCCCACGGTGGCGGTGAGGGTGAGGGTTGCGTCGGTGAGGACGGTCTGCGCGGCGGGCGAGACGCTCACCGTGACCGGCGGCGGCTGGGTGATGGTGATCGTGGCCAGCACGAAGCGGTTGGGGTTGTGGGCGCTGGTCACCCGGAGGGTGTCGGTGCCCGCGGTGGCAGGTGCGGTGTAGACGATGCTGTTGGCCCCGCTGCCCGCGGAGAGGCTGCCGTCCGCCGCGTCCGCATCTGCGTCGAGCGTGAAGGTCACCCCGGTGTCGGTGGCGTTCTGCACCGTCGCGGTGAACGAGGCCGTCTCGCCCGTCATCACCGAGGCGGAGGTCGGGGTCAGGGTGAGGATCAGCTCGCGGACGGTGATCTCCACCTCGTCCGACCGGGTCGGATCGGCGACGCTGGTGGCGACGAGGGTGACGGCGCCGGCGTTCTCGGGCGCGGTGTACAGGCCGTCCGCGTCGATGGTGCCGCCCACCCCGCCCGCCTTCACGGACCAGGTGACGCGGGTGTCGTCGGTGTTGCTGACCGCCGCCTGAAGCTGCAGCGTCTCGAGCGTGTTCACCGCGCGCGGGCCATCCGCGATCTCGACGCCGATGACGAGGGCCTCCTGGACCTGGATCTGGAAGGTGCCGAAGCTCTGCGGATCCTCCACGCTGGTGGCGACCAGGGTGTACCGGCCGGCCGCCGCGGGCGCGGTGTAGAGCGCGACGTTGTCCGCCTGGGGAACCACCGTGCCGCTGCCCTCGCCCTCGAGCGACCAGGTGACGGCCTGGTTCCCGGTGCCCATCACCGTCGCCTGGAACGAGCGCGTCCCGCCCACGCGGAGCGGCTCGGTGGGCTCGCCGAGATCGACGATCTGGACGGCGATCTCCCGGACCTCGACGCGCGCGGTCGCCGACCGCAGCGGGTTGGCGTTGCTGGTGGCGACAACGTGGTACTCGCCCGCCGCCTCCGGCGCGGTGTAGACGCCCTCGGGGGTGATGCTCCCGCCGTCGTCGCCCTCCTGCACGCTCCAGGTCACGGAGGTGTCGACCTCGGGGTGCGTCAGCCCCAGCACCTGCGCCTCGAAGGTGACCTGCCCGCGCGCGTGGACCTGCTGGTACGCCGGCTCGATGGCGACCGTCACCTCCGGCGCGGCCTCCACCACCTTCACGGTGGCAGACGCCTTCCGCGACGGCGTGGCCCGGGTGGTGGCGATGACGTGGAAGGTCCCGGTGCGGCCCGGCGCGGTGTAGACGCCCTCGGCGTTGATCCGCCCGCCTTCGTCGCCCTCCTGAACGCTCCAGGTGACCTCGCGGTTTTCGCTGCCGGCGACCACAGCGGTGAACTGGTGCTTGCGGAAGGTGCCCACCTCCACGGTCTCGGGCGAGATGACGACGGAGATCTCCTCCTGCGGCTGGCACCCGATCAGGGCCGCCAGGAACAGGGGCGAGATGCGACGGACGATCGACACTGGGCTCATGTGCTGCGCTCTCCTTGTTCGGACGCCTCGCCCCCGCGGCGCCGGTGGCCGTGGGACGCGCGAAGCGCCTGGAGCCGTTCGACGGCTCCCGTTTCCCCCCGTTTGAAGTCCCGTGGACCTGCTGGCCGCCCTTGCCCCGGTGCTGCGGGAAGTGACACCTGCGGGTTTCACGTGCGCGAGTTGATAACAGAACGAGACGGCCGTGAGAATGTCAGACAAGACATGCGCCACATCGCCTTTCAGGCAAGTTGACTGTCTTTTTCTCGCCGGAACGTCCGGACTGGCCGGCGCGCCGCAGGTTTCGGCACACGCACCTCCGGTTACCCACCCGTCACACCGAAGCCTCACCGTCGGTTCCGGGGGCTGCCGGCGCCGGAAGAACCGGGCTGCGAAACCCGCACGTGCGCGGATGCGGGTTCGGCAGTCGACGGCGCCTTCACGAGCCCTTCGCGGGCACCCGCGCGCCGCAAGTGCCCGGAATCACGTCTGGCCCCGAGGTTGCTCTGGAGTCCGGGGGTCTCAGCGTCACCGTCAACAAGGGAGTCCGCCATGAAGAAGAATCC
>CAZCWA010000132.1:0-11281 GCA_964502265.1 uncultured Myxococcaceae bacterium
GCCCTGCTGGTGGACAGCGACCACGACGGCATCCCGGACGGGGTGGAGTGGCAGATGGGCACCCAGCCCGCGAGCCGGGATCTGGCGGTCGATCCGGACAACGACGGCGTGGTGAACCGGCAGGAGGTGCGCCGGCACACGAAGCCCCATGGAGCGGACGTGAGCGCGCTGTCGATGGACGGGTACCGCTACACGCTCGAGTCGCTCGGTGGACCGCGTGAGGACGGCAGCCGTTGCTGGGCCTGGTCGGTGGACAACGTGCTGCTCGCGCCCACGCTGGCGGACACCCGCGCGCCGGACGCAGGCGGCACCGGCAGGGGAGCGGGCTGGAACGAGCTGTACTTCTCCGCCTCGTTCGTCCCCGCGGATGATCCGGAAGGACGCACCGTCGTCCGAGCCACCCGCGTGGGAGACGCGCGCTACCCGGTGGGCGGCATCAAGAGCCCGCCGGACGGCATCGTGCACATCGCCGCGGAGCGCCTCGTCGATCGATGCGAACAAGAGCCCACCGCTTTCGGCGGAGGCGCACAGCAGTGAGAGGCAGGTCCATGTCGGTCGGTCGTTCTGGCACGCGGTTCATCGGGCTGTTCGCGGTGGTGCTCCTCGGTGTGACGTTGACGGGCTGTCCGGATGAGGTCGAGCCCACCGAGCCCGATGCGGGCAGCGCGCCGCCGGACCTGTGCAACTCGCTGGAAGAGGCGCTCACCGATCCGCAGTGCACGCTCGCGCTCGGTGAGACCCGCGAGGCCTTCCTCTCCACCGCCGACGACCGCGACTGGTACGCGTTCCGCACGCCGTCCAACGCGGACGCGCGGACGCTGGTGCACGTGACCGGCGGCTACGCGGTGCCGAACACCGCGGTGAACTTCTCGGTGAACCTCCTCCGGGAGGACGGGCAGCAGAGCCTTGCGCGCGCTTCGGATCGCCACGGGCAGGGCGCGCCGCGGCCGGTGGACATCATCCTCCCGTTCGCACAGCCGGACACGCGGCTGGTGCTGCTGGTGAGCGACGATCCGGTGAATCCGTCGCGGCCGCAGTTCGACGCGCGCTCGCCGTACCGGCTGACCGTGAAAGTGGTCCAGGACCCGGACGTCAACGAGCCCAACGACACCGCCCCCACGCCCATCCCGCTCACGCAGCAGGGCGCGGCGCTCGGGGGAACGCAGCAGGGCTACCTCTCCACCGAAGGAGACGTGGACCGCTTCAGCTTCCAGGTCCCCTCGGGCCGCAAGGTGCTGCACCTCTCGCTGACCGCGCCCGCGCTCTCGCCGCCGCCCCCCTTCCGCGTGAGCTATGAGCTCATCGCCCCGAACGGGATGCGTGTCGCGGAGGGCGTGGTGCAGAACGAGTTCCTCCCCGTCGAGCTCGCGACCGCGCGGCTCTCCACCAGCCCCGGCGAGTGGACGGTGGTGGTGAAGGGCTACGAGAGCCCCAACGCGCCGGGGCCGAGGCCCGGAGATCTGCGGCTGCAGTACGCGCTCGCGGTCCGCGTCTTCGACGAGACGGATCCTTCCGAGGGCCCGGGCGGCAACGACACGCTGCAGACCGCGCGCGTGGTGGCGCTCTCGCAGCCGGGCGCCTCGCAGAGCGTCACCGGACGCCTGGGCTACGTACCGGATCCGGACTGGTACCGCTTCGATCTGGCGCCCAGCACCGAGCCGACCACGCTCTACTACCGCCTGCGGCCGGGGACCTCTCCGGCGCGCTTCCCTCCGTTGCCCGGCGCCGCCGACCGCGAACTGCGCGTGCTCCAGCAAGTGCAGACCGGCGGGACGGAAGCGGACGCGGTGCAGGCGTGCAAGACGAACGTGCAGGTGTGCCCGCGCTCGTTCGACAACAACGACGTGGTCGTGGCCGGCCTCCACAAGGCGCAGTGCGAGGCCTCTCCGCCCCGGTGCGTGTGGGGCACCCGCAGCGAGCATCCTTCCTTCACGAACCTGCGGAACTTCGAGGGCACGCTGCCCATCCCGCCGCACACGGGCACGCTGTCCGTGTTCCTCCTCGTGCAGGACTCGGGGAACGACTGGGCGGACGACAGGGACTACACGCTCGAGGTGCAGTGGCGCGCGGATCCGGACGAGGCCGCGCGCTTCACCAGTGGCGCGGAGCAGCCGGTGACGCACGTGCTCGGCGAGGACGTGGGGGCGCAGAGCTACCCGTTCCCGCCATCCGGTGGCGCCTACGAGCTCGCCGGCACGCTGAGCCACGGCTACGGCTTCCTGCGCTCGCACAACCCGAACAACGGACAGGGCGTGCGCGCGCCGCAGGACTACGACGCGGTGCCTTCCGATCGCGACCGCTTCGAGATCGTGCTCCCGAACATCGACGAGACGGACGGTGGCCTCGCCGACCGCGCGTGGGAGCTGCAGTGGGAGATCGCCCACGGCGACGGCGGGCGGCCGCACGACCTCGCGCTGGAGCTGACCTTCTGCGATGGCGATCGCCTCGACGGCGGCGTGTGCACCCCGGTGACCACCGGCTCGAGGGGCGGGCGGATGACGCTGCAGTACACCGGCTCGAGCCTCGTGGCCTGGCACAACGTGGGCGCGCCGGCCGACACGCGGCAGCCCGTCTACCGGCGCGTCGAGGAGCAGGACCGCACCGTCGTCGACGTGCTCCCGTACGGCTGCTTCTGCTTCGAGAAGCGCTTCATCCGCGGCGGGCGCTTCACCATCGGCGTGGTGGCGACGGACCGGCGGACCTACGAGCAGGTGCCGTATCGGATCCGCACCGCGTACACGGACTACCCGCAGGGCTACACCGCGACGGATGGCGGGATGGTGAGCTGCCCTGCGCCGACCGAAGATGCCGGCTGCTGGTTCACCCGCGAGCCGTGAGCCGTGAGCCGTGAACCGGACGCCCGCGCGAACGGCTACGGCGCGACGCCGGTGCCGGAGAGCTGGACGATCTTCTCCGCGCCGTCGGTCGAGTTCGAGCGGATGGTGATGCGCCCCGAATACGACTTCGCCTCCCTCGGCGCGAAGAAGACGGTGATGAAGGCGTGCGAGCGCGGCGGGATGGTGAAGGCGCCGGCCACGCCCTCGGGGAGGTGCAGCGTGAACTCCGGATCCGCAGCGCGCGCGACCTCCTGGATCTCCAGCGGCGTGTTGCCCCGGTTCTGGAGGATGAGGCTCTCCTGCTTCGAAGTGCCCACGAACACCGCGTTGCCGAAGTCACCGCCGAAGGTCATCGCCTCCCGGTCGACCGAGAGCAGCGGCCCCTCGGGGACCTCGTCCGGGTTTCCACAGCCGAGCAGAGCGACGAAGATGACGAGCGTGGAGAGCGCGCGGCGGGACATGCAGGGAACCTCACGAAGGGACGATGAAGGGGAGCGAAGCAACACGCCGAGGCTACCACGCCGGGCGTTGCGCTCCGGGCTGCGCAGAGAGGTCATGCTCGCGTTCGGCATCGCGCTCGCCTCCATGGCAGGCGGCTGCGGCGACGTGCGCAGCGAGTTCCTCTCCAACCGCGTCCAGGACACCTGTGACGGAAGCTGGCCTGTGTGCGAGACGGTCGCCGGCTGCGTGCTCGGCAACCAGAGCTACCGCGAGGGACGGTTTCCGGGACGGACGCAGTTCATCGTGCGCGTGGCCGAGCCTTCGGTGGTGCGCGTCTCCTTCCTGCTGGACGAGGTCTCGGCCGCGGGCGAGCAGACGGTCATCACCTTCCATGAGGACGGCTGCCGGGCGCGGATCCGGGAGGAGATCTCCGGGCGCGCCTTCGTGGGCGATGCGGAGCGGCAGGGCCAGGTCTCGCGCGAGGCAACGCTGCACGGGGTAGGGGACCACCTGATCCAGCTCGAGTCCGACGCGCAGGCACGTTACCTGGTGAAGGTCGACGTGGAGCCTACGCGTCCCGGCGCGCGCTGACCGGGAGAGACCCGCGGGCTACAGGCCGCCCATGCGGCGGAGGTTGGGGCGCTTCTGCATCGCGTCGGTGACGTCCACCGCGCTGCCTCGCAGGTATTCGGCCTGGCCATCGACGGCGATGAGCTTCCACTGCCGTCCATCCACCTCCACCTCGTGTGCGCCGCCGCGGGTCCGTCCGGCGGCAAGCAGCGCTCCGACGATCGGGTGGTCCGCCCCCTGCGCGAGCAGCCCGGGGAAGCGCGCGTGCGCAGCCCGGTTCGCGTAACGCAGCCGCCCGTTGCGATCGATCTCCAGCACCGGAAACGGAGAGAGCAGCGGCCACGAAGCGAGCTGCACCAGCTCCTCCCCGAGCGCGCACGACTCGGTCACGTCCCGCAGCATCAGGCACGCTTCGGCGCGTCCCACCGCGAGCGTGACCTCGGCGAGGTACCAGCGCTGCGCGTCCCCATCGGTCAGCATCAGCTCGAGCCGCCCACCCTGGCCCGTGCGGAACGCGTCACCCAGCACCGCCATCACCGGCACCGCCGCCTGCGCGCCCAGCACCTCGGCCACCTTGCGGCCTTCGAACGCCGCGCTGTCGCGTCCGTGCAGCCTCCCGCTGGTGGTCCAGACGCGGCGGCAGATGCTGTCGGCCGAGACCTCGAGGAGCACCAGCGGCTCCCAGCCTTCGTGCCGTCGCTCGGAGGGGGCGGGGACCTGCCCGTCGAGCGCGAAGCCCTCGGTGTCGAACAGGCCGAGGTGGGGGAGCAGCCCGCTGCCGCCGGAGCCGAGCTCCACCATGGCCTCCACGAACCGGTCCGAGAGCCCCTCCGGCATCCGGTGCGTGACCAGCACGCCGTCCGAAGCAGTGGGTGCGGTGAAGGCGAAGGCGATCAGCTCCTCTGCGCGCGGTCCCACGTGCGCGGTCAGCGCTGCCCTCACCGCGCGCTCGTCGGGGTGGGTGCAGTAGATGGTGGCGAAGTCCGCCTCGCCGTCGAGCACGGCCTTCAGCGCGAGCCGGTAGGTGCCCCACGATCGCTGCTCGCCGAGCGTGGCATCGGGATCGATCCCATGTCGTGCGAGGTGCGCGCGCGGCAGGAGGTAGCCGGCGCTCGACCAGGTCGTGACCCATGCCGCCTGCACGCCCTCCAGCGCATCGAGGCGCAAGGTGTCGTCGGACCTGCAGACGAAGGCGGCGTGGTAGGCGCAGCTTCCCGACCGCACCGCCCGCAGCACCGCGCGCGCCTGCGGGCCGAAGCGGTCGCACAATTCGGCGGTCCCCCACACGGCGTCCACCTCACCGTTCTCCAGCGCGGTGAGAAGTTGCTGGTAGGACTGCGCGGGTTCGAGCGTGACCGGATGCCCGAGGCGGCGACTGAGGGCAGAAGCGAGCAGCGCGGCGCGCACGTGTTCCTTGACCTCCCCGAACGCGGGGGTGGTCATGAACCTGATCGATCGATGAAAGGTCATGGTGAGGTTCGCAGACGACCAGGCGAGTGTCGGTGGACGCGTGCCGCGGCGCAACCTCCGCGGCGTTCCGGTGGGCTACCATTGCGGGCATGGCTGGACGGAGAAGATGGAGCGCATTCGCCTCGCTGATGGCGCTGGTCCTCGGGGCCTCGCCGCTTGCGCTCGTCGGATGCAGCGGCAACGGCGGTGAGGGCGACGAAGACGCGGGCTTCACGCCGGACGCGGGCGGCGGTGACACGGCGCGCTACGACCTCCACACGCTGACCGAGAGCGGCGACCTCAACGAGCTGGCGATGGCGGTGGCGCCGGACGGGCGCATCGGGCTCGCGTGGTTCGAGACGCTGGGGCCACGAACGGGTCAAAGCGGCGTGACGGACTACGAGCTGCGCTACGCCGAGTGGCGCGACGGCAGCTTCACCGAGCCGGAGGCGGTGCGCGTGGTGCAGCTTCCGCAGTTCGGGCTCTCGCTGGCGTTCGATCCGGATGGGCGCCCGGCGCTGTCGTACCTCGGCGGCGACAACGTGACGCAGACGGGCGGCACCTCCGTGTTCTGGCTGCAGAGCGACGCGGTGATCTCCCGCCGGGGCGTGAACGGGACGTGGGCCGAGGAGATCGTCGCGAAGCATTCGGACGATGCGCCCGCGGGCAACGACGTGAGCGACACGGGCTACCTCGTCGGCCTCTATCCGGCGCTGGCGTTCGGTCCGGACGGGCGGACCTTCCTCGCCTGGCGGGACAGCCACGGCGGGCAGAACCAGCAGGACGCGTGGGCGGGCAGCGACGTGGAGCTGGCCGAGGGCCGCGAGGGCGCGTTCTCGCTGGAGGTGGTGATCGCCGGTGGCAAGGACAAGCAGGGGTATGGCGGTCATTTGAAGATGGTCGTCGCGGACGGGCGGCCGGCGCTGGTGTCGGATCGGATCCTCGGCGGCCCCAACGCCATCGGCAGCGACGTGGTCTTCAGCCGGCGGCGTGCCGACGGGACATGGGGCGAGAAGATCCGCCCGCTCTCGAAGACGATCGGGAACACCGGCACCGGGCCTTCGTTCGCGCACGACGCCGTGCTCGGCTTCGCGATCGCGGTGGTGGATCGCAGCGACGACTCGCTCTGGTTCACCCGCTCGGTGGACGATGGGCAGACGTGGACGGAGGCGGACCCGGTGTTCCACGCCGGCAGCGGCGGCTGGTACCCCTCGCTGTCGATCCACCCCACGCACCACGATCCGTCGATCGCCTTCTACGTCTGCGCGCGCGCGGCCGGCGTCAGCCAGAGCAGCTGCCCCGAGCGCGACGACGAGCTGCGGGTGACCGAGCGCATCGGCGGGATCTGGCGCGAGCACCTCGTGGACGCGGCAGGCGGATGGCGGCCGGTGCTGCGCCACCTCGAGGACGGGCGCCGGGTGGTCGCGTACCGCGAACCGCGGACGGGTGCGCTGAAGCTGGCGGTGGAGCGGTGAGCCGCCTCGCGTGCCTGGCAGTGGCCATCGCAGCGCTGACCGGTTGCGCGCCGGACAATCACCTCTCCGGCAGCGTGGAGGAGCTCTTCGCGCTCGACGTCTCGTGGGTGGAGGTCCTGCGCAACGACGAGGCGCTGCAGGTGAGCTACTACCGGAACCACGGCGCGGACGTGGACGGGGTGGTGCGTGTCACGGTGGCGCTGAAGGATCTGGCGCTGGAGCCGGGTGAGCCCATCCCGCTGCAGGGCGAGTGGGCGCCCGGCCATCCCCGCACCACGGTGCTGCACTTCCCCGCCGGCGAGCCCGGGCGGCTGCTCCCTCCGGTGCGTCAGGGTGAGCTGGTGCTCCACGCGGGCGGCGCACCGGACGAGGAGGTCCACGGCGAGTTCACGATGTCCTTCGAGCAGACCGGCGGCTTCGGCGCGGGCCGCAACCTCTCGGGCAGCTTCCGCGGTGTGGTGAAGGACGCCGGCTTCGGCGATCCCTGAAATCCTGAATCGCTGAGCGTGCGCTACTGCCGCTTCGCGATCGCGCGGGCCAGCGCGGCCTTGTCCATCTTCGAGCGGCCCGGCACGTCGAGCGCCTTCGCCCGCTCGTAGAGTTCGGCGCGGGTGTTGCCGTACACGTCCACGCCGCCGAAGGTCTCGCCCTTCCCCTGACGCTTCTCACGGGTGCTCCGTGCCGAGCGCGGATCCGAAGGGCCCTTCGCCTTCTTCGCCACCCAGCGGTCGCCCTTCTTCTCGAACGAGTGCTTGAGCGAGGCGAAGGCGGTGCGGTGCGCGCGCTCACCCTCGCCGTACTGCTCCACCGCCGCGTCGTGCGTCTTGATCCAGGTCGCCTGCGCTTTGCGCGACGAGCGCTCGAGCGTGGAAGGCAGCTCCTCTCTCCCCGGCATGGCGTCACACCTCCTGCCTCTGGAGGTGCGGCGGCGGGCAACGAACGGCAAGCAGGCACGCCCGGCCGCAAGCACGGCAGCCGCGCCTACTCCTCGCTGGTCTGCGCCAGCCCGTACTTGTGGAGCAGCGAGTAGAGGTGCTTGCGATCCAGCTCCGCCTCGCGCGCCGCCCGCGCGATGTTCCCCTTGGCGCGCGAGAGCAGGCGGGTGAGGTACTCCTTCTCGAAGGCGCGGATGAGCTCGTCCTTGCGCGGCTTGAAGGGGCCGGAGAAGTCCACCGGCAAGGACTCGCCCTGCTGGCGGGGCGGCTGGTACTCGCGGAGCAGGCTGTCGTCGCTGAGCTCCGGGATGTCCGCCATGTGCCGCGCCCGCTCGATGGCGTTGCGCAGCTCGCGGACGTTGCCCGGCCAGGTGTGCTGGGCGAACTGCTCGCGGATCTTCGGCGGAAGCCGCTCCCACAGCGGTTGGTTGGCGAACGCGTCCACCAGCAGCGGGATGTCCTCGCGCCTGTCCCGCAGCGACGGCAGCGTGACCGTGAACACCGAGAGCCGGAAGTAGAGGTCCTCGCGGAAGCGGCCCGCCTTCGCCTCCGACCAGAGGTCCTTCTTCGAAGCGGCGACGATGCGCGCGTTGAACGGCGTGGTCCCCGAGGCGCCCAGCCGCCGGAACTCGCGGTCTTCGATTGCGCGGAGGAGCTTGGGCTGCAGGTCCAGCGCCAGGTCGTCGATCTCGTCGATGAACAGCGTGCCCCCGTTGGCGCGCTCGAGGCAGCCCACGCGTTGTGACACCGCCCCCGTGAAGGCGCCGCGCTCGTGGCCGAAGAGCTCGCTCTCGATCAGCGATTCGGAGACCGCCGCGCAGTCGAACACCACGAACGGTCCGTTGGAGCGCGGCGAGAGCCGGTGCACCGCCTTGGCCGCGGCGCCCTTGCCCGAGCCCGTCTCGCCGATGAGCAGCACCGTCGAATCGGTGGGCGCGATGCGCTGCATCAGCGCGAAGATCTGCCGCATGGGCACGCTCTTGCCCACCAGCTCGCCCAGCCGGTCCTCCGAAGAGGGCGCGATCTCCACCGGCGCCACCGTGGGCTGGAAGCGGAGCTGGACGTCACCGACCTCGAGCAGCGCGCCGGGCTTGAGGAAGGCCTCGCGCACCTGGGCGCCGTCGATGAAGGTGCCGTTGGTGGACCCGAGGTCCTGCACGAGGAAGCGGTCGCCCTGGCGGGTCACGGCCAGGTGGCTGCGGCTCACCGTGGGGTGATCGATGACGACGTCGTTCTCCGGCGCCTTGCCCACGTTGGTGCGTGGACCGAGCGGAAACGAGGTGCCCGCCCGATCCGTGTTGAGGAGGACCAGGTGGAACTCCTGCACCGCGATGCGCTCGGGGCGGCGGATGCCGAGCACGGTGTGGGTGGGAATGGGAAGGTCCGACACGCGCCGACTCTATCCCATCCCCACGCCGCCGCACCGTCAGCGAGAGGCTCAGTCGCCGGTGTAGATGCCCACGCCGCCGCCGCTGAAGGCGACGAGGATCCGCCGGGCGCCGCCGTGGGTGAAGCTCTGGATGTCGCGCACCTCCATGTCCGCCAGCGCGCGCCCGAGCACGCTCAGGGAGGTGTGCTCGTAGGCGCCGCCCCGGATGCGCGTGAGCCCGCCCCACAGGTGGCCCACCCAGAGCGAGCCGTCCCGCGGATCGACATGGAGCGCGGTCACCGCGGGATCCGCCAGGCTGCTGCTCGGGATGTGGCTCACCGTGAACGAGCTGCCGTCGATCCGCGCGAGGCCGTTGTGGTCGGAGCCCACCCAGATGTCGCCGGACGGGGTGATCGCCAGCGCCCTCACCAGATCGTCGGTGCGCATCTCCGGGCGGGCGTTGGTCGTCTCCGCGTCCGGCCAGACGTCGATGATCGGCGAGACGGTGGCCCAGAACTGGTTGCCCTCGCCGGCGAAATTGAGGCGCGCCACCCGATGACCGCCGCCCATCCAGAAGTTGCCGGAAGGGTCCACGCCGATGCCCCACCAGTCGCCGGAGAGCATCGTGGCCGAGGCGCCGGACGGGTCCACCGAGGCGCTCTCCTTGTAGCCCCAGATGTCCGCGTGCTGGTGCTCCCAGACGATGTTCCGGCTCTGCTCGTAGAGCGCGATCCCGTGGTTGCCGCCGAACCAGACGTTCTCGGTGCGCGGGTCGTACTGCAGGCGGTAGATGTGCCGGACCTTCTCTCGCCCGTCCGGATACTGCGCGTACATGCCGGGCGGGGACGAGATGTCGTAGTGCGTGACGCTGAGCGTGGCGCCGTTCCAGACGACCTTGTCCGCGTCGCCGGTCTTCTGCATCCACATCGGGTCGAGCTCGTCGTTGCCGCCGCTCTCGAGGCCCTTGTAGCCCACGTACACGGTGCCGCCCGGACCGCCGCTGACCGAGATCACGTCGAAGCCGATGCCGTTGTGACCGGAGAGCCCGTCCGCGTGCGTGAAGCGGGTGAAGGTGTCCGCTCCCGGCGTGAGGAGGAAGAGCCCGTCCCGTCCGCCCGCCACCCAGATGTTGCCTGCGCCGTCGCCGGTGACGCCGTGCACCTCGCGCGGTCCTCCATGCTGCGGCCCGAAGAACTGCCAGCCGTCGAGCGTGGGGAGCGAGATGGGCTCGCCGCCCCCATCGGTCCCGCCGTCCTCGCCGCCGGTGCCCCCGTCCTGGCCGCCGGTGCCGCCATCGCGCTCGATGACGTTGGTGCCCCCGTCCGGCAGGTTGTCGATCGTCGGCGGCGGGTGCACCGGCACCAGGTCGTCCGCGTTCTTGTTGCTGCACGCGGCGAACGCCAGCGCCGCCACCCCGAGGGACATCCCCCACCACCCCGTCCACCGCATGAAGACTCCTCCTCTGCGCGAATCGCGCCGATCCGGGCTGTTCCGCGCAGCGTGCGCAGACCGCGTGGGCCGTGTGATCGCAAGGCGAGTGCCACCGCTGGGGGCTGCCTGCCGCAGGCTGAAGGCGAGGCCGCGTGTGGAAGCGCACAGTGGGTGGGCAGGCAGTTTCCCACCGGGGGCACGGGCTTTCCCACCGCGAGCGGTATCGGTCGTGCGGCGCGCGTGCTAGGCGAGCCGCGTGTCTTCGAATGACGGACGGCGCGGCACCGTGTTGTCGCTGGTGGGACAGGAGAAGGATCTCCTCTTCTATTCTCGGGAGGTCGAGCAGCGCGGCGGGCCGGTGCTGGTGCTCGGTGCGGGGAACGGCAAGCTCGCCTGGGAGCTGGCGCTTCGTGGCCACGCGGTCACCGCGGTGGAGCCTTCGGAGGTCATGGCCGCCACCGCGATCGATCGCCGCGCGCGCGAGCCCTCCGAGGTGAGCGACCGGCTCCATTTCCACTGCGCGGACGTGCGCGCGGTGAGGCTGGAGGAGCGATTCCCGATGGTGCTGGCGCCGCAGAATGCGCTCGCGCTGATGGCCACCCTGGACGATCTGGACGCGCTGCTGGCGACGGTGCGGCACCACCTCACCGCGGACGGCGCGCTGGTGTTCGACGTACTCAACCCCAACCCGGGACCCTTCCAGGCGCCGCACGAGCCGGAGGAGGCGTGGCGTCCGCTCGAGGGCGTGGAGCCGCCGCGGCCGGTGTTCGCGCC
>CAZCWA010000133.1:0-11225 GCA_964502265.1 uncultured Myxococcaceae bacterium
AGATGGGCGCGTCCGACATGGACTCGGTGCCGCCCACGATGGCGACCTCGGCGTTGCCCAGCGCGATCGTCTGCGCCGCGTTCACCAGCGTCTGGATGGACGTCGCGCAGGCGCGGGTGGCCGTGTGCGCCTCGATCTTCCGCGGCAGGCCGGCGGCCAGCACCACCTCGCGCGCGATCGACGGCGCCAAAAGCGTGGGGATCACCTGGCCGAAGACGAGGTGGTCGATCTCGTTGGGGTCGATCTCCGAGCGCTCCACCAGCTCGCGGACCACGATCCTGCCGAGGTCCAGCGCGGTGAGGTCCGCGAAGAGCGTGCCTGCTTTCACGAAGGGCGTGCGCAGCCCCTTCACGATGGCGACGCGGCGGCCGCCCATGGGTGATTTGGACATGCGCGGCAAGCTAATGGCGGCAACGCGGCGCGTCAACGCGAGTTGATTTCCGGGTCAAAGGGGGGTTGCCCGTTAAGGTGCGCCGGCATGGCGGACGAGAACGGACCGGATTGGGAGTCGCGCTGGCGCTCGGGGCAGACGGGCTGGGATCAGGGCGCCTCGCCGCCGGTGCTCACCGAAGTGTTGAAGCGCGGCCTGCTGCCGGAGGGCCGGACGCTCGTGCCCGGCTGCGGCGCCGGTTACGACGTGCTCACCCTCGCCGAGGACGGCAGCCGCGAGGTGGAGGGGCTGGAGATCTCCCCCACCGCCATCGCGCGCTTCGAGTCCCTGCGCGAACGGAGCGGCCTTCCTCCATCCCGCGCCCGGGTGACCGCCGCTGACTTCTTCAGCTTCGCGCCGGGCGAAGGCTTCACCCTGATCTGGGACTACACCTTCCTCTGCGCCATCCCGCCGTCGCGGCGCGAGGAGTGGGCGCGGCGGGTGGACGCGCTGCTCCGGTCCGGCGCGGAAGCAGTGCTGGCCACGCTGCTCTTCCCCGTGTGGCCGGACGTGCGGCCCACGCTCGAGGCGCCGGGTGAAGGTCCACCGTACGCGCTGCACCCGGACCACGCCCGCGAGCTGCTTCAGCCGGTGGGCTTCGAGCCCTTCCTCCTCGAGCCTGTTCCCACGGACCAGTCGCATCCCGCGCGCGCGGGCAAGGAGTGGATCGGCCTGTGGCGGCGGGTCACTCGCTGACGGCGCGGTGCAGCGCAGGGTTCCCCTGTCGGGCCCTGCCTGCACATGGGCCTGGCTAGCTCTTCCCGGCCTGCTTCGCCGCGGACTCGATGGTCCCGCGCGCGTAGCTGTCCGGCCCGTAGCGGCCGAGGATCGTCGGCTCGCCCTTCCCCGGGACCTCGAGGAGGAACGGGCCCTTGTTGCCGGGCACGAGCTTGTAGTCGCCCGCCGGCTTCACCACCTGGATCAGCGCGCCGGGCTGCAGCGGGCCGAACAGCCGCTCCTGGACCTGGAGCTCCACCACCTGGCGGGCCACCTCGATGGGCGCGCTGGTGGTGCCGGGCTCGGTCTTCGGGAACGGCTTCTGCGGGTCCTCGGAGACGACGCGCGTCACCTCGGCCATCACCGCCGCACCTGCTTGCGGCAGCAGCTCTTCGATCGGATCGGGGGGGATCGCCATGGTGTTCCTCGGTTGCGCGGTGGGCCTACGCCTTCACGTAGGCGAAGTTGTTGTACAGCTTCGCGAACTCGTCGACCGTGAGGCGGAAGAAGCCGTCGTCGGCGCCGTTGTTGCGCGGCTCGCTCTGGCCCCAGGGGTTGCGCAGCTTGACGTACTTCACCCCGCCCTCCTCCTCCACCCCCAGCACCGAGTACGCGTGGTTCGCATACACGCCGGTGTTGGTGTACCGGCCGGACTTGTCGTCGCTGTAGGTGCCCGCGGTCATCGGCCAGCCGTTCTTCTCGCCGTCCTTGATCGTCTGCCAGACGCGGTCCTTGTTGAAGTCGCTGATCGACTGGTAGTCGTACGAGGCGCCCATCACCTCGGACATCACCTTGCCCGAGACGCCGCCGTTGCCGATCGCCTCATACGAGCCCTTCCACTGCGCGTAGGCCTTCTCGATCAGCGGGTACCAAAGCTCCATCTTGTCCGCCTGCGTGCCGGTGCCCAGCGACGAGCCGTACACCGGACCACCGAAGGCGCGCACGTAGAGGTCCGCGTCCACCGTGATCTCCACCTTCTTGCCCGCCGACGAGCCCCAGCCCGAGGTCGCGTTGTGGAACGTCACGGTGAAGGTGCCGTCGTCGTTCTGGCGGATCATGTTCCGGATCCGCTCCGGATCGCTGTGCGCGATCGACGCCAGCGCCGCCGGGAAGTAGCAGTTGCCGATCGCGCCCTGCCGCACGTCCGAGGGCTTCGGCCCGTCCACGAAGAGCGGCCCGGTGAAGCGGACCGTCTTGAACTTGGGGTTGCCCGCCGGGTCGAGGTCGTCCTTCAGCACCGCCGGATCCGGCAGGTCCACGCCGGTCGCGTTGTCCTTCCCGCCCGGCACTCGCAGCGAGCCCGCCGCGGTGGCGAAGTTCGTGTTGTTCCGCCCGTCGCTCGCGGCGATGGAGAAGGTGTCACCGGCGCGGCCGGGGAGCTTGAGGCCCTCGGGGAGCGAGCCGTTCTCCGTCACCTTCACGTCCTGCGTCTGGCCGGTGCGGGTGTTGGTGAAGCGCAGCGTCGCGCCGGGCTCGGAGAGCGGGCGCGCGGTGTTGTGGGTGACGCCGACGGTGCCGTCCGCGTTGCCCACGAGGTCCAACCGCTCGAGGTTCACCTGGGCGTTGCGCGTATCGGACGCCTCCACGCCGCGCGCGGTGATGGTCAGCCAGTCCGAGGTCGAGCCGTCCTGCGCGCGGGTGCGCAGGCGGATGATGTCGCCCTCCTTCACGTCCGGCATCTGGCCCTGGAACTTGCCGAAGCCATCCGCGGTCCCGATCACCATCGTGTCCGCGAGGTGCAGCCGGCCGTTGGGCGCCGTGGAGAGGTTGATCGCCTCGATCACCTCGCCCGGCTTGGCGATGCCGCGGATCCCGTTCTTCTGGTCCCCGGTGATGGTCAGCGGCCCGAACGACTCCTGCAGCTCCGCGCGGCCCACCAGCGCCTCGAGGAAGTTCCGCGCGCCCGGGCTCATGGAGTAGCTCGTCCCATCGAGCATCGCCTCCAGGTCCTTGCGCTCCTGGTTGGAGAGCCCCTGCTTCGCGAGCTCGAACTGCTGCTGGCGGGTGATGCCCGGCGCGGTGATCCGCTCGAAAGCCTTCTGGTACGAGACACCGGACCGGTCGCCCACCGCCGCGAGCAGCTCCACCACGTTCGTGTCGTCCACCGCGGCCGCGCCACCCTGGCGCTGGAGGTCCTCGGTGAAACGGCGGATGGACAGGTCGCTGATACGGGAGGGCATGGCAGACTCCAGAGCAGTGGGTACCCCGTGAGGGGTGAACGTATGACGTTATCGCACCCCCGCAGCGGATGTTTCCTGGTGGGCATGGCAAGGGGTTTTACATTGGGGTTGAGGGCACCATGATCCTCGAAGGCTCGTGTCACTGCGGCGCCGTGAGCTTCCGGTTGGAGTCGCGGCATCCGTACCCGTTCAACCTCTGCTACTGCTCGATCTGCCGGAAGACCGCAGGCGGCGGCGGGTTCGCGATCAACCTCGGCGGCGACGCGAAGAGCATGAAGGTGAAGGGCCGCGCGAACGTGCGCGTGTACCGGGCGAAGGTCCGGAACCCGGAGGACGCGAAGGCCCGTCGCAGCTCCGGCCAGCGCCACTTCTGTGGCAAGTGCGGGAGCGCACTCTGGCTCTACGATCCCACCTGGCCCGACCTCATCCACCCGCACGCCTCGGCCATCGACACCCCGCTGCCGGTGCCGCCCGAGCGCACCCACCTGATGCTCGAGTTCAAGGCGCCGTGGGTTGAGGTCCACAAGGGCCGGCGCGACCAGCTCTTCGACCGCTATCCGGAGGAGTCCATCGCCGCGTGGCACGAACGGCTCGGGCTGGAGGCGGAACCTTCAAGCACGCCGCGGCCAGCCACGAAGAAGAAGGCGAAGCCGCGGCAGTCATAGCCGCGGCCCCCGAACTGCCACGCCCGCTACGACGCCCGCAGCTTCCTGCCGGCCTCGTGCACCGCGTCCACCAGCGCCTTCGCCTGGTCCGGATCGGTGGGCGGGGTGATCCCGTGCCCGAGGTTGAAGATGTGCCCGGTCTTTCCGCCCCGGCGCACGATGTCCTCGGCGCGCTCGACGAGCTGCTCCCTGGGGAGGAAGAGCGCCAGCGGATCGAGGTTCCCCTGCACCGCGACATCCGGCCCGATGATCCGGCGCGCCTCGTCGATGTCGATTCGCCAGTCCACCCCGAGCACGTCCGCCCCGGTCTCCTTCGAGATTGGGAACAGGGTGCTCATGGAGGTCCCGAAGTAGATGACCGGCACGCCCACACCCTGCAGCTCACTCACCATCCGCTTCACGTACGGCAGGGTGAAGGTGCGGAAGTCCCGCGGCCCCAGCTCGCCGCCCCACGAGTCGAAGATCTGCACGATGCTCGCGCCTGCTTCGACCTGCATCTTCAGATACGGGATCAGCGAGTCGGTGATCTTCCCGAAGAGCTCGTGCGCCAGCTCCGGGCGCTCGAACAGCATCCGCTTGGTGTGGATGAAGTTCTTCGAGCCGCCGCCCTCGATCATGTACGCCGCGAGCGTGAACGGCGCGGGCGCAAAGCCGATCACCGGCACCGCGTCATCCAGCTCCTTCCGCGTGAGCTTGATCGCCTCCGCGAGGTGCCCGGTCCCCTCCATGGGATCGAAGGTGTGCAGCGCGCGGACCTGCGCCTCGGTGCGGATGGGCGTGGGCAGGTGCGGCCCCTTGTCGCCGAGCTCCAGCTCCATCCCCATCGGCTCCACCGGGATGAGGATGTCGCTGAAGATCACCGCAGCGTCCACGCCGAGCCGGCGGATGGGCTGCACGGTGACCTCGGCCGCGAGCTCGGGCGTCTTGCACAGCTCGAGGAAGGAGACCTTCTCCCGGATGGCCCTGTACTCCGGCAGGTAACGGCCGGCCTGGCGCATGATCCAGATCGGCGTGGTGTCGGTCTCCTGGCGGCGCGCGGCGCGCAGCATCCGGTCGTTCTTCGGCTTCGTCACGTTCAAGGTCCTGCCCTCCACTGCACCGGAACGACCAGAGGCTCTGCGCCTTCGGTCACCACCAGCGCGCGGTTGTCGCCTGCTTCCCACGTCAACGCGCCGTTGTGGCGCACCACCAGCTTGTACTCGGTCACCGCACCTGCAGGCAGCCTCGCGAGCACCTTCCCGTCTTGCACCACCGGCGCACGTTCTGCGTCCCAACTCCCGAGCTCCGGCGCAGAGCCGATGACGTGCACACTCACCTTGTCCTTCCCTTCTGCAATCGGCACGCCCGAGATCGCGAACGCCACCTGACGCTCGGCCGCCTCCCCCTTCCAGAGCGCCCACGCCTTCTCGCGCAGCGCCTTCAACGCCCCGACCTGCTCCGGCGAAGCGCGCCCGAGCTTCACCGAGACGCCTCCATGCGCCGGCACCCCGCCGGTCGGACGGGCAGGGCCAAAGGCATCGCGAAAGGCCATCGCATCCAGCGGCGGCGGCAACGACGGACGCAGGTGTCCCCGCCCCCGCTGAAGGGTGATCAGCGCGGCCTCGTCATCGGCGATGCGCGCCATCACCAGGTGTCCGGGGCCCACGTCGATGAGCATGGGCACACCCTCCCTCAGCGCCCTGCTCTGCGCGCGCACGCCGAGCACCTGCGAGAGGAACGGCCGAAGCGGCTGGTCGTCGAACGTCATCGAGGCGCGGTTCTCCGGCTCGCCCTTTCCGTCGAAGAGCGCTTCGGTGCCCCAGGTCAGGCTCGGGGTGCCTCGGGCGGTGAGGGTGAAGAGCAGCGCGCCCATCGCCTTCTGCACGTCGCCGCCGCAGGTGGAGAGCAGCCTGGGCAGGTCGTGGTTGTCCGGCAGCGTCACCAGCGCGAACGCATCCGGATAGGTCCGGTCCGCCGAGAGCACCGCGCCCAGCTTCGTCGGCGCCTCGCCGTTGCAGATCACGTCGTTCACCGCGAAGTGCAGCGGGAAGTCGAAGAGCGCGTCGAAGGTGCCCTCGCGCCAGGTGTGGGCGATGACCTTCGGATCTCCGTCCAGCATCTCGCCGAGCAGCAGGAAATCCGGCCCGGCGATCTTCCGGATGTCCGCGTTGTATCGGCGCCAGAAGGAGGCAGGCAGGTGCTTCACCGCATCGAGCCGGAAGCCGTCCGGACGCACCTCGCGGATCCACTTCTCGGACGCCGCGAGCAGGTGCCGGTACACTTCCTCGTTCTGCACGTTGAGATCCGGCAGCCCGTGCACGTCGTGCTGCTCGAGCTGCACCGTGTCCTTCCAGTCGGTGAGCGGGCCCTTGCGGTTGAACCACTCGGGCTTCTCCGTCACCAACCGCGTGTCCGGACCCACGTGGTTGAGCACCATGTCCAGCACGAGCTTCATCTCCCGCGCGTGCAGCGCATCCGAGAGCTTCCGCAACAGCGCCGCGTCGCCGAAGCGGGGCTCGACCCGGAAGAGGTCCTCCACCCAGTAGCCGTGGAACGCGCCGTGCCCGTGGAACTTCTCTGTCCGCATCTGGAAGACGGGGGAGAGCCAGATCGTCTCCACGCCCAGCGCCTTCAGCTCGTCCAGCCTGCCGAGCAGCCCCTTCAGATCGCCACCGTGAAACGCCTGCGGATCGGAGGGATCCACGTCCCCGTCGTTCGACGGATCCCCGTTGGCGTAGCGGTCCACCATCACGAAGTAGATGGCGCCCTTCCCCGGCAGCTTCAGCCCGAGCCCGCCCTCCGGGACCGACTCGGGAACCGGGGACACCGGACCGCCCGGCGGCGCGTTGGGATCCGCGCCCGGCACGTCCATCGAGGGCGGCGGCGTGGCGAGCACGTCGTCGAACAGCGTTCCCGCGGCCTCGGCGATCCGCGGCGCCGCTTCACGCAAGGCCTCCGGCGCGCGCTCGTGATCGAAGAGCAGCGTGACCGCGTCGTCCACCGAGCGCACCGTCGCATCACCGGCAGCGCGCCGGACGTGCCCCGTCAGCCGCGCCTGCACCTGCCAGCGGTAGCGGCCCTGGATCTGCGAGAAGTACGTGGCGCGCGTCTCCACCAGGAGCAGAAGCGGCGCCTCGGTATGCGAGGTGAGCAGCTCGAACCGGCGGGCGGACGCGCGCAACCTCGAGAACGCCTCCTCCAGTTGCTCGAAGGGCACGACCTCCGCCTGCAGGTTCCGCCGCCCGAGCGCCTCGACCACCGCCTCCTTCAGCGATGGCGGCACGTCCTGCGCGCCCCCCGCCCCCTCCGGATCGTGGACGAAGGCCACCGCCACCGGCGTCGCGTTCTGCAGCCGGACCACCGGCGTGCGCTGGATACACCCGGAGGCCGCCCCCGCCGCGATGAGCCCGGTGAGGATCGCTGCGCCGACGAGGACCGCGCGCGAGTGAGAAGCCATGGCTAGAACCACCCCTCCGCCTCGATGGCGATCACGTGGTGCGCGTGCCGCTCGGGGCCCATGAAGATGTTGTCCTGATTGAGGTCCTCGATGAACCCGCTGCCGAACGCCGCGTGCTGGCTCGATCGCTGGAGCCCGTAGAGCAGCCGGAGCGAGGGCCGCGTGAAGATCCCGGGCCCCGTGGGATTGAGCACGAAGCCCGCCTTGAACTGCCAGGTGTCGCGCCGGTCACTGTCGCCGTACTCGAGACCGCGGGAGTCCGGCACGCCGCCCCGGTTGGCGAAGATCGACGTCTGCCGCTCGCGGAAGAGGTTCCCGTTGAGCGACTGCTCCCGCGCCAGCGCGTTCTCCACGAGGAAGTGCGTGGTCTGCGTCAGGTAGAGCTGCAGCCGGAGCACGGTCGAGAAGAAGCGCCGGTTGTCCTCGCCGGCCGCGATGTCGTTGTCCTCGTTCCAGTGGTGCCCGAAGACCATGCCCCACACCGCGTCGAGCCTCCCGGGGACGACCGTGAGCTGCATCTCGTTGCCGAGGTTCACCTGGTAGCGCTGGTCGGTCAGGTGCGAGATGAAGACCGGGAACTCCCGCCCGCCGAACTGCTCCGTGTAGAAGCTGTCCGGGTGGGCCCTCAGGAAGTTGGCGAAGAGGTTGTTCCACCGCAGCGGCCCGAAGCCGCCGAAGCCGAGGTAGCCCACCGTCTTGAACGAGTGGTTGTCGCGCGGCTCGGGGCGCGGAAAGAAGTCCTCGGTGCCCGGGTTCTCGGTGAAGTGGTTGCGGACCACCTCGCGCCGGACGAAGTCCTCGTAGCGGACGTCGGGCGTGGCGTAGGGCGCGAACCGGCTGCCGGGGACGGAGGGCTCGAAGTAGTAGTGCCCGCCCACCCCCGCCTCCAGCTTCCCGGGCTGCAGCCGGTACCGCAGCGAGCCGCCGGCGGTGAAGACGGTGTTGTACTGCGCGCCCCGGAGCGAGAACCCGGAGTCCCCCACACCGAGCAGCAGGTCCCACCGCCCCACGTCGTACCGCGCGGAGAGGCCGACCATGTTCTCCAGGATCTGCGCCGGGCGCATGTCGTAGAGGCCGAGGTCGTTGAAGTAGCTCTCGATGGTGCCCACCTGCCAGACCACCCGGTCGAGCAGGATGTTGCCGGCGCGCACGTAGAGCTGGCTCAGCCGGAAGTCACCGAGCGTCCCGTTGCGGATGTCCGCCGCGGCGATGCTGTCGCCCTCCACCCGCGCGTGCACCGTCGCCCACGGCTCGTTGCGGCCGGACACCGGCGGGAGCACCTCCAGCCGCCCTTCGAGCTGCGCGTGCGGACCTTCGTTGAGCAGGCGCCCGTAGAGGTTCCAGAACCCCAGCCGGCCATCGCCGCCCTGGAGGTCCGGACGGGTCATCACGCGGAAGTAGCCGCCGGCGCTGAAGCGGCTGCGTTCGGCTTCGGCGTGCGAGAGGACGGGGACCAGCAGGGCCACCGCGGCGAGGAGGATCGCGAGGTTCGCTCGGAGACGCATCGGCATCGGGCCGCCGCTTATAGCCCAGGCGGCCGGGCCTTCCCGTCCGCGGACGCAACTTCCTCCAGGCTCCTTCCCACAATCCCTTCAGGGCGCATGACCTGGGCGGGCGCGCGCGGAGGTGGGCCGCGCGGCCCGCCATCTTTTTCATCCCCGGTCACGCCGCGAGGTAGCGTCCGCTCCATGCGACCGTTCAAGAAGATCCTCGTCCCCGTCGACTTCTCGCCGCACTCGCAGGAGGCCATTCGCTACGCCGCGGACCTGGCGCAGAAGTACGAGGGCAGCATCACCCTCACGCACGTCTACCAGCCCATCGCCTACAGCGTTCCGGACGGGCTGGTGTTCTTCACGCCCAACCAGCTCGGCGAGCTCCTCGAGGAGCTCAACAAGCGGCTCGAGCAGACGCGCGCCGAGGCCGAACAGGCCGGGGCGACGAAGGTGGACTCGAAGATGCTCCAGGGCGTCCCGTCCGACGAGATCGCCGCGCTCGCCCGCGAGGGCGGCTTCGACCTCATCGTGATGGGCACCCACGGACGCACGGGCCTGCGCCACGCGCTGCTGGGTTCGGTCGCCGAACGCGTCGTCCGGAGTGCCCCCTGCCCCGTGCTCACCGTCCACCCGCCGCCGCAGGAGAAGTAGCGGCCCGCCGGCACCCTGGCGGAGCGTCAGAAGATGCCGGACAACGAGACCGCCGCCCCGCCCGGTCCTCCGAGCAGCGACACCTGCAGCGCCGGGCCCGGTGGGCTCGCCGGGCTGGAAGGGCCGGGCGTGCTGGGCGTGCTGGGCGTGCTGGGCGTGGCCCCCGAAGGAGGCCCCATCCACCACAGCACGCCCCCTGCGATCGCAGCGGCCGCACCGACCACCGCCGTCCCGTACCCGAGCGGGAGCATCAGCGCCGCGCGATCCTGATGGGCCTTCGCCTCGTGTGCCGTTTCGTGGGTGATGCCAACGCGCTCCATCTGCGAGAAGCGCTCGGAAGCGTTGTGCCCCTCACGCGCCATCAGCCCGCCGCCGACGATGAAGGCGACCCCGGTGGCCACCCCCGCGATCCCCGCCGGCCGCCGCCAGTTCGCAGGCGTCCCATCCCGCGCGATGCCCGGGCCCAAAGACCCTGTGCCTCCGCCTGTCCCACGCGGCGGGGGTGGCGGCTTCGTTGCAGGCACGGCCAACACGCCCTCCCGACGCTCGCCGGTGGCCACGAACTGCGCGAGCGCAGCGATGCCCTCGTTGGTGATCCCGGCATCGGGGACCTGCAGGCCGCCCTCGCGCACCCGCTCGCCGCTGGAGACGGTGAGCAGCGTGGCCGACAACCACGCCGCGCCAGCGGAGGGGCGCTCGAAGCGCAGGAGCACGACCTGCTCCACCTCGAGCAACCCGCCCAGCTTCATCGCGTGCGCGAGCCGGGTGGTCTCGTCCGAAGCGGCCCGGGTACAGGGAATGCGCAGGCCGGCCAGCGCGCCTTCGAAGCGCAGATCCACCTGGACCTCCAGCGGCTGTCCGTCGAGGTGGATCTGCCGCGGCAGCGATCGCTCGTCACCCCTGGCGATGACGAGCTGATAGCGCCCGGGCACGTGGCTGCCCGCGTACGGCGTCACCCCGACCTTCCGGCCATCGAGAAACACCTCGGCGCCGAGGATGTTGGACTTGATCAGCAGCCGGGTCCGCTTCGCCGCCCGGATCTCCCGCCGCACCTCATCGAACTTCGCGACGGTGGAGGGGCCGAAGTAGTCGGGGTCCAACTGGTGGTCGGGTTCGAGCCGGAGCACCTGCCCGAACGACTCCCGCGGCAGCTCGTTCGGCCGGGTCCGCATCAGCACCAGGCCCTCGATGAGGTGGATGCTCACCCACAGCCCCCACTGGGTGGAGCCCGGAGGAAGCCGCGTCACCTCCTTCTTCGCGGCCGCGATGTTGCCGAGCGCCTTCTGGTAGTGCGCCCGGTAGAACTGCTGCTGCGCGTGGTCCACCTGCCGCTGCAGCTCTTCCACGCTCCGGGTAGGCGCGAGCCCCAGCGCGCCCACCGCGGTGGCCGGCTCCATCACCCGGACGTTCGGCTGCAGCGCCAGCGCCGAGGACAAGGACGTGGCGGCGGAGGCCAGCTCAGGGTCCCGGCAATCCCCCGCCCCGATCGTGGTCATCAGCGTCTGCGCGCCCGCTGGCAGCGCCCCGAGCACCAGCACCCCAACCACCCATCCCAGCCTCCTACCCTTCTTCATCTCGATCTCCCGCAACGCTACGGACAGGCGAACTCGCTGAGCGACGTGTCCGCGTTGCCAGTGTTCCGCGGGTCGCGCT
>CAZCWA010000134.1:0-11221 GCA_964502265.1 uncultured Myxococcaceae bacterium
GGCGCCAACTGCTTATAGGGCACGGCGGCCACGACTGCCGTCGGCGCTGCCACCGCGGCTCAGCGGGATGTGGCGGGCTGCCTCGATGATGGGGACAACGCGACGGACTTCGTGACCGCGCCGCCCGCTCCGCGCAACTCCTCCTCGCCCGCCGCCTTCTGCGGCTGCGCGACGGACATCAACCTCAGCGAGAGCGACGAGCCCGCCGAGGCGGACTTCTGCAACGTGCAGGATCCGGCGGCCCTCACGGTGAGCCCGGGAGCAGAGACGGGAGACATCTTCGGGCGGATCTACGAGCAGAACGTGACGGAGGCCGGGGGGGCTCCGACGAACCTGCGCGCGCAGGTGGGCTACGCGAAGGGGGGCACGCCGGTGCAGAGCGCGCACTGGGCCTGGTTCGAGGCCGCCTACAACGTCCAGCACGGAAACGACGACGAGTACATGGGCCGCATCACCTACTCGGGCATGTCCTCCGGCTCGAACGCCTACAGCTACGTCTACCGCTTCAGTTGGGACGACGGGCAGAGCTGGACGTACTGCGACGTGGACGGCGCGGGCTCGAACGGAGGGCTGTCGTTCGACCTCTCCGCGGCGGGCCAGATGACCGTGCAGTAGGGCTCCTCCACCGACGCGGGCCCGGCCTCCACCGAGGGGCCGGGCAGCGGGGCGGCCAGATGCCGGGCCTGCCTCGTCCGGCGGTTCATTGCCGTACCGGCCAATGAGGCTCACGTTCTCCGGGGAGCGGTACTCAACCCTCGACCCCGGAGACACCCACGATGGCCAACCCCGAGAAGGCCAGGCGGCCGAACTTCATCTTCATCCTCGCGGATGATCTCGGCTACGCGGACCTGCACTGCTACGGCGGCAGGGCGCCGTGCTCGCCGAACCTCGATCGGCTCGCCGAGCAGGGGCTCCGCTTCACCAACGGCTACGCCAACTCATCGGTGTGCTCGCCCTCGCGTTTCGCGATCGCCACCGGGCGCTACCAGCATCGACTTCGCGGCGGCTTCGACGAACCGATCGCTTCGGTGAAGCCGGAGCTGGGCCTTCCGCCCGAGCACCCCACCATGGCGTCGCTCCTGCGCGATGCGGGTTATGCGACCGCGCTCTTCGGCAAGTGGCACCTCGGTTCGCTGCCGTGGTTCGGCCCGCTGAAGAGCGGCTACCAGGAGTTCTTCGGGCACCGCTCGGGCGCGGTGGACTTCCACTCCCACACCAGCTTCGGCGGACACGATCTCTGGGACGGCGACGAGGAGGTCTTCGAGGAGGGCTACCTCACCGACCTGCTCTCCGACCGCGCGGTGGACTTCGTTCAGCGCAAGGCGAAGGAGCCGTTCCTGCTCTCGCTCCACTACAACGCGCCGCACTGGCCGTGGGAGACGCGCGAGGACGCCGCCGAGTCGAAGCGGTTGGGCAGGAAGATCGAGCACCTCGATGGCGGCTCGGTGAAGACCTACCTGGAGATGATCCGCGTGATGGACGAGGGCATCGGACGGGTGGTCGCCGCGGTCGACGAGGCGGGCCTGACCGACGACACGCTGATCGTCTTCACCAGCGACAACGGCGGCGAGCGCTTCTCGGATGGGTACCCGCTGATGGGCAAGAAGATGGATCTGCTCGAGGGCGGGATCCGCGTCCCCTACATCGTGCGCTGGCCCTCGCGGCTGCCCGCGGGCGAGACCTCGGACCGGCTGGTGATGGGCATGGACTGGGTGCCCACCTTCCTCGCCGCCGCCGGTGCGTCCGCGGATCCCGACTATCCGCTCGATGGTGTGGACGTCTTCGGCCCGGAGGTGGAGCGCAACCTCTACTGGCGGATGGTCTTCCGGAACCAGAAGGCGGTCCGCTCGGGGAACTGGAAGTACCTCTCCATCGATGGCGCCGAGTTCCTCTACGACCTCACCCGCGACGAGCGCGAGCGCGCCAACATGCGCTACCGCGAGCCTGCGAAGTTCGCCGAGCTGAGGCGGGCCTTCTTCGAGTGGGACGAGTCGATGCCCCCGCGCCCGGAAGACGCCGCGATCGCGCTCGAGTACACGCCCGCGACCATGGCCCGATCCGACGGCTGACGGTGGACCCGCGCCGCAGGGGTGCAGGCCTTTCGTCACCCCGCAGAACTTGCGGGCTCAGCTCCCCCGGGGCCACATGCCCACGCTGGAGCCGACCCACTCGAAGTCCTTGTTGTGGTCGATGCCGAGCATCTTCCCCCGCGACAGGCGCACGAGGTTCATGAACGGCACCGGCAGGGGCGCGCCCTGCGGCTTGAGGCAGAGGATCCGGATCTCGGCCGCAACCCCCGCCCCGTCGGTCGTCAAGAGATCCCGGGCGTAATTGACCTTCTCCTGGAGGATCCAATCACCGCGCTCGGCCGCAGGGATTCTCTCCAGGTCTTCCGCGGTGGGGTCCACCACGACCCCCGCGCCGGCGAAGGAGAAGAGCGGCTTGAGCACGTAACGGGAGAGGTCTTCGGGGACCTCGGGGAGCTCGCCGAGGAACCACGTCTTCGGCAGCAGCGGGTGGCTGAGCACGGGGAGGGCGTACTTCGACCACATCCAGTACCAGTTGGGATGCGGGCACCAGGTGAGGTCGAGCGCCTCGGTGAAGCGGAACGGGGCGGGTGGGTTCTTCCGGAACCACTCGTCAAAAACGACCCGGTTGAAGACGCGGTGGATGGGGACCTCGCGGCCCTTTGCATCCTTGCGGAACAGGCGCGCGCCGCGGCGGAGGACCTCGGTGACGCACACCGGCGCCACGCCGGTCAGCGCCTCCATGGCCACGAAGTCCGGGCGGGTCTTCTGCCGGCCGGGCTCGATCTCCAGCAGCGCCACGTTCTCCGGCGCCTCCGCGCCCACCACCGCCTCGCGCAGGAGCCTCGTCGCCGAGTCGAAGTCGAACGGGGGCGCGAAGCAGTGGAAGCCTCCATCCGGCATCCCGGGCAGGCCGCGCACCAGCTCGTCGAAGACGCGCGCCTGCACCAGGGTGAACGCGTAGAGCGAGGGGAACGCCTGCAGCTCGATCACCCGGCCGTCGAGCCTGCCGTCCTCGCCGCGCACGAGGGCGAAGTCCACGGTCATGCACGCCGGCGAGTCGTCCACCCCCGGCACGTCGAAGTGCTCCGGCACCGCGCGCCGCAGCCTCACCATCCGGGCGGGCTCGGCGAGCTGCGAGACGATGTCCCGCGTGGCCTCCATCAGCCGGTCGCGCAGGTACGGCGGCAGGAAGAGCGGCGTCTCCGCGAGCCGGAAGGGGACGGGCCCCACCTCCGCCTCGAGCCGCTGCCGGTACTGGTCGTAGAAGGTGGGCGTGAAGGCCCGGTTGTAGGGGGTGCGGTAGGTGGCGTCCATCCACCAGCCAGCCTAGCACCGGCGCCCCAGCGCCCTCATCCGGCGCCCCGACCACAGGAAAGCGTGAAAATTTCAAAGCCGCCTGATCGCGCGGCTCGCGGATTGCTTCGTGCGCCGCCATGGCCCAAGCCGCCGGCATCACCCAACTCCGTCTTCGCCGCCGCGGGTACTTCCTTGCGGCGGCGGCGGTCGCCCTCACCACCCCGATGGACTGGCTCGAGCTGGGGCGGATCGAGCCGTCGACGATGGCCACGCGGCTCTCCTGGGTCCTGCTGCTCCTCCTGCTCGGCGGGCAGCTTCCAAGGCGGGATGCCGCGTTCGCCGATCGCGCGGCGGTGGTGGCGAGCGTGGTGTCGGCGGCGCACTTCGGCCTGATCACGTTGCTCAGCGGCGGGACGGACGCGCTGCTGTTCCACTGGCTGATCGCGCTGCCGCTGGCGATGAGCCTGGTGATGCAGCCCTCGGTGCGGAGCTCGATCTGGACGGGCGCGGCGGGGGTGGTGGCGGTGATGGCGATCGTGGTGTTGGAGGGGGCGGGGACGATCGAGCGGCTCCAGTGGTTGCTGATGTCCGTCACCGCCGCAGGCCTCGCCACCTGGGGGGCGCACGCGATAGGCCAGTTGAACGGGCTCCAGCTCGCCGCCGCCGAGCAGCGCGCCGACGCGCTCCAGCGGCTCGCCCAGACCGAGAAGGTGATCGCGCGCAACGAGCGGATGGCGATGGTCGGGCAGCTCGCGGCGGGGGTGGCGCACGAGATCAACAACCCGCTCGCCTTCGTGCGCAGCAACGTCAACAGCCTCGAGGCCGCGGCGCGGAACCCCGGCGAGTTCTCGCACGAGGAGCTGCAGGAGCTGATCGAGGACACCCGCACCGGTCTCGAGCGCATCCGGCAGATCGTCTCGGACGTGCGCTCCTTCGCGCGGGAGGAGGGCGAGGACGTGGTGCCCTGCGACGTACGGCCGCTGGTGGAGGACGCGGTGCGGCTCGGGCGGGTGAAGCTGAAGAACCTCGCCGAGCTCGAGGTGCACCTCCCCGAGACGCTCCCGCCGGGCACGGTGAACCCGCGCCACTTCTGCCAGGTGCTGCTCAACCTGCTGGTGAACGCCGCGGACGCGCTCGAGCAGGCGAAGACGCGCAAGCCGAAGGTGGCGCTCTTCGCGCGCGTGGAGACGGGGCAGCTCGTGGTCACGGTGAAGGACAACGGGCCCGGCATCCCGGAGGGCCTGCGCCCGCGCCTGTTCGAGCCCTTCTTCACCACCAAGCCGGATGGCCGGGGGACGGGGCTCGGGCTGTCCATCTCGCGCGATTACCTCGAGCGGATGGGCGGGACGCTCCGCCTCGTGGAGACCGACGGCACCGGCGCCTGCTTCGAGCTGCGGGTGCCCGCGGCGCGGCCCTCGGCGGAGGTGGTGGCGGTGGAGGTGGAGTCGATGCAGCTCGAGGCCGCGGTGCCCGCTGGGGAGGGCGGCGCCTCCGCAGCGGTCACCTTGCGCAGGTAGCGCGCGGCGTCCGGTCCCGGTCAGGCCGGCTTCTGCAGCACCTCTTCGAGCCGCTTGCCCTGCAGCAGGTGGGCGGACCCGGAGTGGCTGATCACGCGCGCCGGCACACCCACCGCGACCGCGTTCTCCGGCAGGCTGGAGGTCACCAGCGAGTTGGCGCCGATCACCGCGCCGGAGGCGATCTTCACCGGCCCGCTGATGGTCGAGTTCGGCCCCACCCACACCCGGTCCCCGAGCTCCGGACCCTGGTGGTCGCCGAAGGTGCCGATGGTCACCTCGTGGTTGATGTTGCAGCGCGCGCCGATGCGGGCGAGCGGGGAGATCCAGATCCCCCCGTGGTGGCCGATGTACAGGCCCGGCCCCACCTGCGACTGCGGCGAGAGGTGGATCCCGAGGAGGATGCCCACCGCGCGGTTCGCCAGCGTCCAGGGGACCTTGAGCGCGACGCGGACCGGCGCCGAGGCCTCCTCGCGCAGGTACTGGCCGAAGCGGAAGAGGCCGATCGCCCAGAGGGACTCGTGCTCGTAGAACGCGCGGACCTGGCGGCCGAGGCGGCCCTGCTCCTCCGGCTTCAGGTACCGGCGCAGATCCTCACGAAACCTGTGCCACGCCTTCACCGCACGCCCCCTTCGCCCGCCGCACCGCCTCCGCCACGCCGCGGACCGAGTCGAAGTCCGAAGGCTCCCCGAACGCCATCAGGTCCACGCCGAACCGCTCGTGCACGAAGGACATCAGCGAGATGAGGCCCAACGAGTCGATCCGGCCCGACGACACCAGCCGCTCGTCCGGCAGCACCTCCTCCCCGCGCCTCGAGATCGCCAGCTCCTCCGACACGTACCGCGCCAACTCCAATTCCATGTTCATTCGCTCTCCCCCCGTTCGTCTTCGATCAGCACCTTCAGCCGGTTCCGGTCCGCCTTGCCGGTGGACGTCCGCGGCAGCTCGTCGCGCACGAGGATCCGCTCCGGGACCATGTAGCCGGGCAGCTTCTCCGCGCAGGCGTTGCGCACCTCGTTGACCGTGAGCCGCTGCCCCGCGCGCGGGACCACCGCCATCGCCAGCCGGTGGCCGATTGCCGGATCCGGGAGCGCGCAGGCCACCGCCTCGGAGACGCGCGGATCGCGCAGCGCCGCGTTCTCGATCTCGCCCAATTCCACGCGGTAGCCGCGCGTCTTCACCTGGTGATCGCGCCGGCCGAGGAAGTCGTAGCCGCCGTCCCCGCGCAGCCGGACCCGGTCGCCGGTGTCGTAGCAGACCGCCTCGCCGCCCCGCGGATCCGGGGCGAGGCCTGTGCCGCGCACGCCGCCCTTGCGGAAGTAGCCCGCCATCAGGTTCGGGCCCGAGGACCACAGGGTGCCCACCTCGCCGACGGAGATCTCGCGGCCCGAGTCGTCCACCGCGAAGGCCTGCATGTGATCGCAGGCGGCGCCGATGGGCAGCGGCAACTCGGCGGAGGGCAGACCGGGCGGGACGCGGTACCAGGTGCAGACGTTGGTCTCGGTGGGCCCGTAGAGGTTGCAGAGATCCACGCGCGGGAGCAGCTCGCGCAGACGGCGGAGCTGCGGAGGCGGGAAGACCTCACCTGCGAAGAGCACCGTGCGAAGCCTCGGGAGCTTGGCCCGCTCGAGCCCGCCGCTCTCCATCATCGAGACCAGCGCGGAGGGGACGGAGTACCAGACGGTGACCTCCCACTCGCCGAGCTTGCGCACCAGCCACTGCGGGATCATCGCCTCCACCTGCGAGATGAGGTGCACCCGCGCGCCCGAGCCCAAAGACGCCCACAGATCAGAGATCGACAGGTCGAAGTGGAAGGGCGCGTGCGAGGTGAAGACGTCGTGCTCGGTCACCCGGAAGGTGCGCACCACCCAGTCGCAGAAGGCGAGCGCCGAGCGGTGGGTGTGCATCACGCCCTTCGGCGTCCCGGTGGAGCCGGAGGTGTAGAGGATGTAGGCGAGCGCGTCCGCGTCTGGAGTGGGCAGCTCGCGGGGCGGGGTCTGGAGGACCTCGGCGAAGGTCTCGTGGGTGACCACGGTGCGGATGCCTGCCTCGCGCGAGAGCTCCATCGCCGAGTCGGCGTGAGGCGCGTCGGCGATCAGCGCCGCGGGCTCTGCGTCCGCGAGGATCAGCGCGCACCGGGAGGCGGGGCTTCGGGGATCGAGCGGCAGGTACGCCGCGCCCGAGGCGAGGACGCCCAGCAGCGCCTGGACGCTGCGCGGGCTCTTGTCCATCCACACCGCCACGCGATCGCCGCGGCCCACCCCGCGCGCCTGGAGGAAGGCGCCGAGCCCGCGCGCGCCTTCGAGCAACTCGCGGAAGGTGAGGTGCTCGCCGCCCTTGCCGGAGAGCACCGCGATCTTGTCCGCACCGCCCTTCGCGGCGCCCGCTTCGATCCACCGGAACAGACATCCGTTCGTCATGCGCCCAACCCCATCAGCCGCGCGATGATCTTGCGCTGCATCTCGGAGGTGCCCGAGTAGAGCGTGCCGGGGACGGCGTCGCGCAGCTCTCGCTCGACCCCCAGTTCCGTGCAGTAGCCGTAGCCGCCGTGGACCTGCACCGCGTCGAGCGCGGCGCGCAGGTGCGCCTCGGAGACGAAGAGCTTGGCCATCGCCGCGTGCAGGATCGCGCTGCGGCCCGCGTCCTTCTCCGCCGCCGCGTGGAGCAGAAGGAGCCGCCCCGCCTCGATGGACACCTTCATGTCCACCAGCTTGTTGGCCACCTCCGGGAAGCGGCCGATGGGCTGGCCGAACTGCTCGCGCTCGCGGGTGTAGCGGATGCAGGCATCCAGCAGCCGCTCCATCGAGCCCAGGTGCGCGGCGAAGATGCAGGTGCGCTCCCACTCCATCGCCGCGCTGAAGATCGACGCGCCCGCACCTTCGGCGCCGAGCCGCGCGCTCTCGGGGACGTGGCACTCCTCGAGGATGACGTCCCCCATGGGCGATGCGTGCTGGCCCATCTTGGGGATGGGCGCGGAGAGGGTGAGGCCCGGCGTGTCCCGCGGGAGGAGGAAGCCGGTGATGCCCGCGCTCTTGCGCTCCGGCGCCACGCTGGCGAAGACGAGGACGACGTCCGCCAGAGGGCCGTTGGTGACGAAGGTCTTGCGGCCCTCCAACACATAGCCGGCACCGGAGGGGAGCTTGCGTGCGCGCGCGCGCATGGACATCGCGTCCGAGCCGGAGTGGGGCTCGCTCACCGCGTGCGCGCCGATGAGCTCGCCGCGGCAGGCGGGGAGGAGGAACTGCTCGCGCTGCGCGTCGGTCCCGAAGCGGAGCACCGGCATCTGGAACGCCCAGAGCTGCGCGTTGAGCGAGAAGATGAGGCCGTTGTCCTCGCACGCGCGGCCCAGCGCCATCATCACCTTGGCAGTGGTGGTGACGCTCTGGCCGCTGCCGCCCCAGCGCTCGGGGATGGGAAGGCCGAACAGGCCCACCTCGCCGATCGCGCGCCAGATCTCGCGGTCGAAGCCTCGGGCGGCCTCGCGGGCGGCGCGGCCGGCGTTGAGCTGTGCGCCGAAGCGGCTGACGGTTTGGAGAAGGGCCTGCAGGTCGTCGTGCGCGAGCTCGTTCCGGGGCTTCGTCGTCGTCGAAGGTCTGGCGGTGGTGGCGGAGGGGGCATGCACTTCGGGCATCTCGTCCTGCTCCTTCGGGCGCGGGGGTTCGATCGGCGCCGCGAGGGAGATGCGACCTCCTTGCGCGGGGCACCACCCGGACAGGAGGGCGAGTCCGTGTTCTGTGGGTGTTCGGTGGTGATGCACCGCGGGCGCGAACGGCGCGGACCGGGCGCAATGCTGCTAAGCACCCGCGCATGACCATCCAGATCGGCGACACCCTCCCCGCAGCGACCCTCCACGAAGGCACCCCGAAGGGCGAGGTGAAGACCCAGGAGCTGTTCGGCAAGGGCTCCGGCAAGGCGATCATCTTCGGCGTGCCCGGCGCGTTCACCCCCGGCTGCACCCGCTCGCACCTGCCCGGCTACATCGAGGACCACGAGAAGTACGCGGCGAAGGGCGTGAAGCTCATCGCCTGCGTGTCGGTCAACGACGCGTTCGTGATGGACGCGTGGGGCAAGAGCGCCGGCGCGGAAGGGAAGGTCCGGATGCTCGCGGACCCGCAGGCGGAGCTGACGAAGAAGCTCGGGCTGGACGTGGACGCCGCGGCGCTCGGCGGCACCCGCTCCAAGCGCTACGCGATGGTGGTGGAGGACGGCAAGGTCACCCACCTGGAGATCGAGCCGGACGGCTTCGGGATGACCTGCAGCCTGTCCTCGTCGCTGCTGCCGAAGCTGTAGCGGCTCTCCTTCAGGCGCTTCATGTCGAGGTGGCCTGAAGGCCTCGCTCGCGGCCTGCGGCGGCTCAGATCCGCCGCAGGTCCGGGCGCTGCTTGAAGAGGTGGGCGAGCCACATGTCGCCCTGCTTCTCCAGCACGCTGTTCCCGCGCAGCCGCATGTTGAGGTGGTTGAAGTCCACCGAGTCCAGCGGCTGGTCCTGGTTGAAGCACGAGAAGACCACGGTCTCCTTCCCGGTCACCGGGTCCACGTGCTTCTGCAGGCACTGCGCGCAGATCTCCTTCATCATGCACTGCATCGGCGAGTTGATGGACCCGATGGCCTCGTGCTTCGCCTTGAGGAAGGGCTGCAGCACCCCGTGCCGCGCCGCCTTCACCGCCGCCATCATCCGGTCCGAGCCGATGGCGATGATCCGGTCCACCTCGCTCAAGGGCGCCACCGGCGCGGTGCCCAGAGAGCCGTCCGCGAACGCGATCATCGCCTGCAGGATGTTGCCGCGGAACGCTGCGTCCTGCGGCCTGCGCGGGGTGATGGTCTCGCCCTGATCGACCGACCAGACGATCTGGTCCGTGCCGGACTCGATCTCGTCCTGCTTGAAGAGGTCCTCCTTCCGCCGGTAGCCGGCGAAGTAGAGGACCCGGCAGTTGGCGGCCTTGAGCGCGCGCGCGATCGAGAAGAGCACCGCGTTGCCCAGGCCACCGCCCGCGAGCAGCACGGTCTCGCCCTTCGGGATCTCGGTGGGCGCGCCGGTGGGGCCCATCAGCACCACGGGCTCGCCGGGCTCGAGCATCGCGCACAGGCGGGAGGAGGTGCCCATCTCCAGCACGATGGTGCTCAGCAGCCCCTTCTCCTTGTCCACCCACGCGCCGGTCAGCGCCACGCCCTCCATCGCCAGCCTCGTGCCTTCGACCACCGGCGCGCGGCGCTCGAAGTTCTGCAGCCGGTAGAACTGGCCGGGATGGAAGTGGGCCGCGGCGTAGCGCGCCTTCACCACCACCTCGACGATCGTCGGCGTGAGCCGGTTCACCGCCACCACGTGCGCGAGGAACGCGTCGTCCAGCGCGGCGAAGAACGCGTCGCGGCGGGCATCGAGCTGCTTCAGCACCGCGCCCGAGCCCTTCTCCACGTCGGCCGCAACCTGCGCCTCCTTCTCGCGCAGCTCGCGATCGAAGAGGCGGACAACCTCGGGGTGCCCGTCCTTCGCCGAGGCCATCGCCTTCACCACGTTGCCTGCGTAGGTCGGGTGGTTGTCGCCGTAGAAGGAGATGTGCCGGCCCTCCTTCGCATAGGATGTGAAGAAGCCCACCTTCGCGCCGATGTCCTCGCTGGCCGGCACCTTCTCGAGGCGGAAGCCGCTGCCGTTCGGATCGTCGGAGGCGGGGACGGCCTCGTAGCCCTGGAAGTAGTTGCCGCGCGCGTCGAGCTCGAAGGTGCCCGGGTACTCCTTCTCGTAGGTCACGTTGGGCGAGGTGCCCGCCGCCACGCACACCGTCTTCGCCGGCACGGTGTAGTACTCGCCGGTGCCGCGCAGCTTGCCGTCCACCGACTGCATGCGCTCGAACTTCAATGCCGAGACCGCGCCGTGCGCGTCCGGGATCGCCTCCACCGGGCTCACCCGCTCGATGAAGCGGATGCCCTCCTCGAGCGCCTTGGTGACCTCCTCGTGGTTGAGCCGGTACGCCGGCGCGTCCACCAGGCTGCGCCGGTACGCCAGGGCCACGCCGCCCCACGCGCGCACCAGCTTCACGAAGTCCGGCGCCTCGCCCGCCGCCTTCGCCCGCTCGCGCTCCGCCCTCACCGCACGCCCGTGCTCAAGGAAGGTCCGGTAGACCGCCTGCTCCTCCGGATCGAGCCGCGCGAAGATCTCCGGCTCGCCGAGCACCGGCACCAGGCGCTCGTGCCGCTCCAGCGTCTTCTCCACCTGCACCGGGTAGAAGGCGAGAAGCTCCGTGGCGGTGTCGATGCCGGTGAGGCCGCCGCCGATCACCACGGCCGGGAGCTGCACCTGCAGGTTCGCCAGCGAGTCCTTCTTGAAGGCGCCGGTGTGCTGCAGCGCCATCAGGAAGTCGGACGCCTTGCGGATGCCGCGGATGA